>NZ_LWEJ01000256.1:0-25245 GCF_001635525.1 Alcanivorax sp. HI0007 | reverse complement strand
CTTTCGTTTCCGCACCGACAAAGCTGCCTGTCACTGGATCGAACATGGGCGGGGCGGTGCTTTCCGGCGCCGCTTGCGGCTCCTGCTCGGCCTCGGCTGTCGTTTCCTCAATGGCGGGTAATTCCTGGGTGCCTGACACCACATCCGGTGCGGCGGTGGCCGGGCGATCGACCACAGTATGCAGGCTGATGCCGTTTTCGAAGTAGACGGTGAAACCGTCATAATTCCAGCGGGTAATGGCCGGTGAGCCCACCGGGCCGCGGACGGAGGAGGGTGAACCGAAGTCTGCCCGTACCCGTGCTTCAGACATACCGCGTTGGGGAACCTCGGCGGCCACGACCGCAGCAGGCATGGCCAGCGCTGCAGAGGCCAGCAGCGTCATTATTCTTATCTTCATTTCTTCCCCCGGCGAGAATGTATTTTCTTTCGATATTAGAAAGTTAGGGACGCTTATTCAACCACTTTGCCAGATCCTGAACGCGGACGTTGTTCACAAAGCAGGACTCATAATGTAGCAGTTTTCCAGACCCGTGGTATTTGTCCCGGGTTTCGGGTTAAATGCGCTCCATGTTTCGACCACTATCCTTTTATGTGGGGCTGCGCTACACCGGTGCTCGCGCCCGCAACAGTTTTATCTCCGTGATTACGTTGATTTCCGCATTGGGTCTGATGCTGGGGGTTGCCGTACTGATCACGGTCCTTTCCGTTATGAATGGGTTCGACCGGGAATTGCAGACCCGCATCCTGGGCATGGTCACCCATTTGTCCGTCCAGGGGCGCGAGCCGGTCCAGGACTGGCAGGCGCTGGCCAATCGGCTGGGTCACCACGATGAGATTACCGCGGTGGCGCCCTTCGTGGAGCTGGAAGGCATGCTCAGCCATCGTGGCAATGTGGCCGGCGCCATGATCAACGGCATTGAGCCTCAGGCCGAGCGCAAGGTGTCCATCGTGGGTGACTACATGGAGCAGGGTGAGCTGGAGAAACTGGCCCCGGGCGAGTTTGGTATGGTGCTCGGCTATGGCCTGGCCCGTCGTCTGGGGGCGGAACTGGGAGACAAGGTTACCCTGGTACTGCCGGAAGCCACCATTTCCCCTGCCGGTGTAATGCCCCGTTTCAAGCGTTTCACCGTCACCGGTATTTTCCGCGTGCGGGCGGAAGTGGATTCCCTGTATGCCTATATCAATGTGCAGGATGCCGCCAAGCTGGCCCGTCAGGCGGGGACCGTGCAAGGCGTGCGGCTGAAGCTGGATGATCTGTTCAGTGCCCCGGCCATGGGGTGGACGTTGCAGCAGGAGCTGGGCCCGAATTACTACACCCGGGACTGGACTCGCAGTCACGGCAATCTGTTCCAGGCCATCAAGATGGAAAAGACCATGATGACGCTGTTGCTCAGCTTCATTGTGGCGGTGGCGGCATTCAATATTATTTCCAGCCAGGTAATGCTGGTCACCGAGAAGCGCGCCAATATTGCCGTGTTGCGAACCCTGGGAGCCTCGCCGGGGACCATCATGCGTATCTTCATGGTGCAGGGTACCGTGATTGGTTTTGCCGGCACCCTGCTGGGTACCGGTCTCGGTGTACTGATGGCCACCAATGTGAGCAATCTTGCCGAATGGGTGGAGCGGACCTTCAACACCCGGCTGTTTGATGCCTATTTTGTTAACTACCTTCCCTCGGAGCTGCAGTGGTCCGATGTGATCACCATCGTTTCCATCGCCCTGGTAATCAGTTTTTCGGCCACCCTTTACCCTTCCTGGCGTGCCAGCCGGGTGCAACCGGCGGAGGCCCTGCGCTATGAATGATTCCCGCAATGCTGCCGGCACCGGTATCGTGCTTCAGGCCGAAAAACTGGTGAAGTGCTACGAGGAAGGCAATAACGAGCTGGAAGTGCTGAGTGGTGTGGATCTGACCGTGACCCAGGGCGATATCCTGGCGATCATCGGTACCTCCGGCTCGGGCAAGTCTACCTTGCTGAATTTGCTGGGCGGGCTGGACCGGGCAACCCGGGGTAGCGTTTCCATTGCCGGGAATGCTCTGGCCAGCATGAGTGATCGTGACACCGGCAAGCTGCGCAATCGCTATCTGGGCTTCGTCTATCAGTTCCATCACCTGTTGCCGGAATTCACCGCGCTGGAAAACGTGGCCATGCCACTGCTGATTCGTGGTGAGAGCCCGGCTGTCTGCCAGGAGAAGGCGGCAGCGATGCTGAAGAAGGTGGGGCTGGATCATCGTCTGTCGCACAAACCCTCAACACTGAGTGGTGGTGAGCGTCAGCGGGTAGCCATTGCCCGGGCCCTGGTGACTGAACCTGCGCTGGTGATGGCGGACGAACCCACGGGGAATCTGGATGAGCGCACCGCGGCCCAGGTGCAGTCACTGATGCTGGAGCTGAACGAAACGCTGGGTACTGCGTTTATGATCGTCACCCACGATCGGGAGTTTGCCTCCCGTTGCCCGCAGCAATACGAGCTGCATGATGGGCTATTGCGGCGGCTCGACTGAGTCGTCGTCCTCGTTGTTTTCCTGTTTTTCCTGTTTGCGGACTTCCCGTCGTATTGCTCTGGCGCGACGGTGGGCGCGCAGGTTCCAGCTGCGAACAACGGCGAGCCGCCAGGCGACTTTGACGGCCGCGTAGGCCATCCCGCCAAACACCAGTGCGCAGAGCATGGATCCCAGCCACAACGGCACCAGCTGCTCCACAAACCAGGCCACGGTGATGCCTTCGCCGGTCTGGGGTGGCATGCCCAGTATCCAGGCGCCAATCCGGTAGGTGAAATAGAAAATCGGCACATAGGTGACCGGGTTGGAAATCCATACCAGCACCACGGAGAGGGGCAGATTGCAGTGAAAGCGCACGGCGAGCAGGGCAGCCAGGCCCATCTGCAGGGGGATGGGTAGCAGAGCGGAAAATACCCCGATAAAAGCCGCACCGGCCAGAGAGCGCCGGTTGATATGCCAGAGGTTGGGATCGGACAACACCTCACCCAAAAAGCTCAACGCTTTGTGTTCGCGCAGGCGATCAGGTTTGGGCAGGTATTTGCGGAAGATCCGTTTTGGCATGAACTCGTGTCTGCAGACCGTGATCGGGTAGCCGGAGCCCCCGCGAATGTTGCCGGTATCCCGGTGGATATCCGGCAGGCGGGACACCCCGCCGACATCTGTTATGCGTTGTGATAGCGCATGGCGGGCATGAATTAGCGCCAGAATCCTACCTGACCAACCCCCGCGGCTGGCTATTATGCCCGTATCAGAAAAAAAGGCATACACCTTCACGGGCCTTTATGTACCGATCCCATGATACAAACAACGGGCGTGAAGAGGGCGGCGATTATCCACGGGAGCAGGGATGCGATGGTGGGGGTTATCGGCAGCGCTGGCATCCGCATGCTGGTTGGGCGTGCTATGGCCGGCAGTGCTGCTGTTCGTTGTGGCCGTTACCGGCTGGCGGCGAGGCAGGCATTGGTTGCTATGGTTGCCGCTGTTGTGGTGCTACGGCGTGGTGCAGTTGCACAGTGGGGTAGCCGCGAGATTGCCGGAGTCCCTGGAGGGGGATACGCTGAGCGTGCAGGGGCAGGTGGTGGGATTGCCTGCCACGGTCAAGGAGTTCCGTTTCGGTCGCTGGCGTTATCGCCAGACACTGACGCTGGATGTGTGGGCGGCGCCCGCCTGGCCGGGGAGGCATCGTATCCGGGCGAATGCCTATGAACTGCCGGTGCGGGTGAAGGCTGGCCAGCGGTTGGCGTTGACGGTGAAACTGAAAGCGCCCCGAGGGGTGTACAACGCCACCGGGGTGGATGCAGCGCGCCGTGATCTGGCCAGCGGCATTGATGCCAGAGGCACGGTAAAGGCATGGCGCGTGCTGGATGAAGCGGTCGGGCTGGATAGCTGGCGGCAGAGCGGGGCAGAGCGGGTGGCGGAGCAGGTGGCCGAATCACCGGCAGGCAGGGCCATTCTGCCGGCATTGGTGGTGGGCGACCGGTCGCGTCTGTCCCCTGAACTGTGGCAGCAGTTCCAGATAACCGGTGGCGCGCATCTGTTGGCTATCTCCGGGCTACATATTGCCATCGTGGCAGGCTGGTTCTGGTGGTTGGGGCGTTGGTTGTTGGGGCCGCTCCTGCAGCGGCTTTTTCCTGTGTTGGGGGCGTTCACCCTGCAGCAACTGGCATGGGGGGCCGCGTTGCTGGCGGCGCTGGGTTATGCCGCCCTGGCCGGTTTCAGCCTGCCAACCGTCCGGGCTGTGATCATGCTGGCGGTGGTGGCCGGGGCGCAATGTACCCGCGTGGCTGTTCCGCTGTGGAAGAGCCTTGGTATGGCGCTGTTGCTGGTGTTGCTGCTGTTTCCCCTGTCCGCATTGTCCGAGAGCCTGTGGTTATCGTTCGGTGCGGTACTGACCATCGCCGTGCTGTTGACCAGCCATGGCGGGCGCCGCTTGCTGGTGCTGTTGCCGCTGGTCATGACGTTGGTCGGCGCCATTTTATTCCAGCAATGGTCGGTAAGCGCACCGCTGGCCAATCTGGTACTGATTCCCCTCTATACCTGTCTGGTGGTGCCTCTGGCGTTGCTGGGCAGCCTGTTTCAGCAGACCTGGCTTTTGCAGGGGGCGGCCACCGGTACCGAGTTATCGGTGTGGTTGATGGACGCGCTGGCTGCCTGGACCGGACACTGGCGGTTGCCACTGCCCACGGCGATCAATGGCGCCTTTGCGCTGCTTGCCTTGACCGTGCTGTTGTTACCTTCGTTACCCTTTCCGCGCCGGCTGTTGCCGCTATTGTTGCTGCCCTGGCTGTGCCAGCGCCCGCAGCCATTGCCCGACGGTGAGTGGCAGCTGGTGGCGTTTGATGTGGGCCAGGGTCTGGCGCTGGCGGTTCGCACCCGGGAGCATCTGCTGATTTACGATACCGGGCCATCCTGGCCCGGTGACAGTATGGCCAGACGTATTGTGGTGCCGTGGCTGGCCCGCCAGGGGCTGACACCGGATCGCATCATTATCAGCCATGGCGACAATGACCATGCTGGCGGAGCGGATGCGCTGGCGGGGATGGCACCGGTCCTGAGCGGGGAATCCTCACGGGTGCCGGACAGTCGGCCCTGCAATGCCGGGCAGCAGTGGCAATGGGACGGCGTGGCCTTTTCGTTGCTGTGGCCCCGGCGTGGCGTCAGGCCGGGCAATGAGTCCAGTTGTGTGCTCCATGTGGCCGGTGCCGACCGCTCGTTGTTGATTCCTGGTGATATCGGTAAGCAGAGCGAGTATCGGTTGTTGGGTGAGCTGCCGCCCACGGACTTGCTGGTCGTGCCCCATCATGGCAGTAACGGTAGTACCAGTGCGGCGTTGCTGCGACAGCTACGGCCCGCCTATGCCCTGGTCAGTGCCGGTTATCGGAATCGGTTTCGTCATCCGCATCCACAGGTACTGCAACGGCTGGGCAATGCCGGTGTCACAGTTCTGCGCACCGACCGGGATGGCATGATTGTGTTTCGCTGGGGTGCCGCTGATAATGTGCCGCTTATAACAACATGGCGCCAATATCGTGAAAGACCCTGGCATCGGCCAGCGGCCTGGCGTTTCTGGTAACCATTAACCCGGCGCGCTTTATTGGCGCCGCTGTGAGTGAGGGGAGAAATAAAGGTGCAGGATCTTGTGCAGTCCGGGGGCTGGATGATGCTCCCGATCTTGATCTGTTCGGTGGTGGCTTTGGCCATCGTGGTGGAACGTTTCTGGACACTGCGTCCGAGCAAGCTGGCACCGGCGGATACCTTGCCGCAGGTGCAGACACTGCTCAAGCGGGGTCTGCTCAACGAGGGCAACCTGGTCAAGCTGCGCGACAGCTCACCACTGGGCCGGATTCTGGCCACCGGTCTGGCCAATGCCCGTCATGGTCGTGACATCATGAAGGAAAGCATCCAGGAGAGTGCCACCATCGTGGTCCATGAACTGGAAAAATTTCTCAGCACCCTGGGGTCCATCGCCGCCATTACGCCGCTGCTGGGTTTGCTGGGTACAGTGATCGGCATGATTGATGTCTTTGCCGCCATCATGATGCATGGTACGGGCGATGCGGCCCAACTGGCCGGCGGTATTTCCCAGGCGCTGCTGACCACCGCTGCCGGTCTGGTGGTGGCGATTCCCGCCATTTTCTTCCATCGTTTCTTTGTACGTCGGGTGGAAGAAATCACCATGGAGCTGGAACAGAGCGCGGTGCATGTCGTGGATCTGGTCCATGGCGATCGCGAGGCGGAACCGGGAGGCAAGGCGTGAAATTTCCCCGGCCCAGCCAGGAGGAGATCAGCGTTAATCTGACGCCCCTGATTGATGTGGTGTTCCTGCTGCTGATTTTCTTCATGGTCTCCACCACCTTTGATGACAAGACCCAGTTGTCGATCACCTTGCCGGAGGCTGATGCGGCACCGTTGGCTCAGTCTCCCGAACAGGTGGAGGTGACGATCACCTCTACCGGCGATTATCTGGTCAATGGTGAAAAACTGGCCGCCAGTGACAGCAAGACGCTGCGCATGGCTCTACTGAAACTGGGTCAGGAAAAAACCGACCTTCCGTTGCAAATCTATGCGGATGCCAATGTGGCCTATCAGTCGGTAGTTCGCGTTTATGACGTGGCCGGGCAGCTGGGTTTTGTTAAGCTGTCGCTCACTACTCGCGAATCTCCCAACGAGGCACAATGAGTCAATCCTCTGTGGACGTGTTGCCGACGTATACTCGGCTACTCAGTTACGTTCGGCCCTACTGGTTCATGCTGGTTATCAGTGTGATCGGCTATGCCATTTATGCGGCCACACAGGCCGGAGCTGCCCAGCTTGCCGGTTTTCTCGGTGAAACCATTGTCGAGCCTACCGATGCCAAGGTCCTGCTGGTTTCCATCGCGCCCTTGGTGTTGGTGATCTTTCAGGGCCTGGGCCAGTTCATGGGCAGCTACTCCATGAACTGGGTAGCGCAGCAGTTGGTATATGTGCTGCGCAACGATGTGTTTGGTCATGTGTTGCGATTGCCCCAGTCGGAGTATCACCGCAATGCGTCCGGGCGGATCATGTCGAAAATCATCTTCGACGCCCAGCAGGTCACCAGTGCCGGCACCGATGCCATTATCGTGATTATTCGCGAAGGCTTGACGGTAATCGGCTTGACCGCCTTCCTGCTCTGGCAAAACTGGAAGCTCACCCTGATTCTGGTAGCAGTTGTGCCCTTGATTGCCCTGGTCGTGAATGTGACCAGCAAGCGCTTTCGCAAAATCAGCCGTCGTATCCAGTCCTCCATGGCAAACATCACCCACTTTCTCGGCGAAGCTATCGAGGGCAGTGGTGAGGTGAAAATTTTCGGTGCCCAGGAACAGGAAGCCGATCGTTTTCATAGCGTCAGCCGCAGCTTTGCCAAACAGAATGTGAAGCTCAATGCCAGCAAGATTGCCAGCACGGTGATTGTGCAGTTGTTTGTGGCTGTGGGGATCGGTGCCATCACGTTTCTGTATATCAACCTGATGGGGGAAGACCTGTCCGTCGGCGGCTTCCTGTCCTATATCGCTGCTGCCGGCATGATCCAGAAGCCGCTCAAGCAGCTTACGGATGTGAATGTGAAAGTGCAGCGCGGGGTCACCGGCGCCGCCAGCCTGTTCGAGTTGCTGGATACCGAACAGGAAGAAGATGCCGGGACCTACGTGTTGCCAGCCAAGGCACGGGGGGATATTGAATTTGACGGCGTCACCTATGGTTATGACCCGGCCGAACCGGTACTGAGAAATTTGAGCTTCTCTATCAAGTCTGGTGAAACCGTGGCGCTGGTCGGGCGTTCCGGGGCAGGGAAAAGTACCATCAGTGCCATGTTGCCCCGTTTCTTCGATCCGGATCAGGGCCGTATTCTCCTTGATGGTGTGCCGCTGCCCGAAATCCAGCTTGCGGATCTGCGTCATCAGATTGCCATGGTCAGCCAGCGGGTGGTGCTGTTCAACGATACGGTGCGCAACAATATCGCCTATGGTGAGCTTCGCGGCGTGGATGATGCGACGATCGAGCAGGCCGCCCGTGACGCCCACGCCTGGCGATTTATTGAGCAGCTGGAGCAGGGGCTTGATACCCGGCTGGGCCAGGATGGGGTTCAGCTTTCGGGAGGGCAGCGTCAGCGTATTGCCATTGCACGGGCGCTGTTGAAAGACGCGCCGATCCTGATTCTGGACGAGGCGACCAGTGCTCTGGACACGGAATCCGAGCACCACATCCAGCAAGCGCTGGAGCAAGTCATGCAGGGCCGTACCACCCTGGTTATCGCCCACCGCCTGTCGACCATCGAGAAGGCGGACCGAATTCTGGTACTGGATCAGGGGCAGCTGATCGAGCAGGGTTCCCATCAGGAGCTGCTGGACAGAAACGGCCTCTACACCCAGTTGTACCGCATGGATTTTGCCGAGGAGTAAGTCGGCCATGGGCTCATTGAGCGAATGGATTCAACAGGGCTGGTACAAGGGCAGCCCCTGGCTGGTGCCGCTGAGACCACTCTCCCTGCTGGTGTCACTGGAAGCCAAGCGCCGGCTGCAACGGTTCCGCAAGCAAAGGCCGTTACCGCCGGTGCCGGTGTTGGTCGTCGGTAATATCACCGTGGGCGGTACCGGCAAGACCCCGTTGGTGATCGCCCTGGTCCAGGCCGCCGTTGCCCGTGGATTGAAGGTGGCAGTGGTATCCCGGGGATTCGGAGGCAAGACGGATCAGTATCCCCGCCAGGTCACGGCGGACAGCAATGCCCTGGAAGTGGGGGACGAGCCGGTGCTCATCGCCCGTCGCACCGGGGTGCCGGTTATTCTGGACCCGGACCGCCGTAACGCTCTGGATGTGGCGATTCGTGAGTACAGCCCGGATCTGGTAATCAGTGACGATGGTCTGCAGCACTATGCCTTGCCCCGCAGCGCTGAAATTGTTGTGGTGGACGGCCAGCGTGGTCTTGGTAATGGACGCTGTTTGCCGGAGGGTCCGTTGCGCGAGCCGGCCACTCGCCTCAAGGAGGTGGATTTCGTGGTCAGCACTGGGGGCGGCTGGAGTGGGGCATACCCCATGATAATGCGACCTGCAGACATCACCTCCCTGGCCACGGAGGAAACGCTCGATCCCCGGGCATTCCTGCGCAAGCATCCCCAGGTCCATGCGGTGGCCGGTATTGGCAACCCCAAGCGCTTTTTCAATCTGCTCAGTATGCTGGGTCTTGGCACGACTCCTCATGTCTTCCCCGATCATCACGCTTTCCAGCCAGCGGATCTGGCTTTTGCTGATGGGCTGCCCGTACTCATGACGGAGAAGGATGCGGTCAAATGCGCTCCTTTCGCAGAGCCTCACTGGTGGTACCTGCCGGTGACAGCCAGTTTGCCTGAGGGGTTGCTGGAGCAGATGCTGGACCGGGCGCTGGGAAAGGAATAGCTGCAAGCTACAAGCTTCAACGAGGAATAGGCTTTGTTTTATTGTGAGCGGCGCTGGTCGCGCTTGATCGCTGGTCGCGGCTCATGTGTTTCAACAATCCTTTGCTCGCGTTGTAGCTTGCGGCTTGTAGCTTGAAGCTTTACTGAATGAGGTTTTCTGATGAGTTTTTATGTGGTGGTGCCTGCCCGGTACGCATCAACCCGCCTACCGGGTAAACCGCTGGCGGATATTGCCGGCAAACCCATGGTGGTACGAGTCGCCGAGCGCTGCCAGCAGAGTGAGGCGGGGCAGGTCTATGTGGCCACCGATGACAGCCGCATTGCGGCTGCCCTGGACGGACAGGTGCCGGTGGTGATGACCCGGGAGGACCATCCTTCGGGCACCGATCGTCTTCAGGAAGTGGCCGCCACACTGGGATTGGCCGATGACGATATTATCGTCAATGTGCAGGGCGATGAGCCGTTGATTCCGCCGTCGGTGATTAACCAGGTAGCCGCCAACCTGGCCGCCAATCCTTCCTGCCAGATGGCCACTCTGTGTGAGCCCATCGATGATGCGGACTCTCTGTTCAACCCCAATGTGGTGAAAGTGGTGTTCGATGACCAGGGTCGAGCCCTGTATTTTTCCCGTGCGCCGATCCCCTGGCATCGCGATGGCTTTGCGGAGGGTGGCAGGGATATCCGCGATGGCCAGTGGTGGCGGCACATCGGCATCTATGCCTATCGGGTGTCTTTCCTTCACCAATATGTCCAGTGGCCGCCGGCCCAGCTGGAACAACTGGAATCCCTGGAGCAGCTGCGAGCCATGGCCAACGGCGTGGCGATCCATGTGGCGCCAGCCACTGAGGTCGTACCCGGCGGGGTGGATACCCCGGCAGATCTGGAGCGCCTGCGAAAACAACTGGGAGGGCAGGTATGACGGTGTCCGTCCTGTTCGTCTGTCTGGGTAATATCTGCCGTTCGCCGACTGCTGAAGCGGTCTTTCGCGAGCGGGTGATCGCCGCTGGCCTGGAAGCGCATATCCGTATCGACAGCGCCGGTACTGGTGACTGGCATATCGGTCGTGCCCCGGATCCCCGCACCCGGGAAGCGGCGGCCCGCCGCGGTTATCAGATGGATACCCTGCGTGCTCGGCAGGTGAGCCCGCAGGACTTCTATGAATTTGATGTGGTATTGGCCATGGACAATACCAATCTGGCGGATCTGCAAGCCATGCAGCCAGCGGATGTGAATGTGACGCTGGGCCGGTTTCTGGATTACTCCACCGCCGCGTCAGTGAAAGAGGTACCGGATCCCTACTATGGCGGCGAGGACGGTTTCGACCGTGTACTGGACCTGATTGAGGGCGGTGCCGACGGTCTGCTGGACGCGTTGCGGGAGCGGCTATGAGCCTGCCGCCGGCACTGATAGAAACGGATGCGGATCTGAGTGCACTGAACACCCTGCGCCTGCCTGCCCGGGCCCGACGTCTGGCCCGGCCAGCCACGCTGGATGCCCTGGAGCAGGTGCTGGCAACGCGGGATCCATCACAGCCGTTACACGTAATCGGTGAAGGCAGCAATCTGGTGATCCAGAATGATTTGCCCGGTCTGACCCTGTGTCCGGCCATGGACGGTATGGCCAGGGTAAAAGAGGATGAACACTGTGTCTGGGTCGCTGCCGGTGCCGGAGTGCACTGGGATGACCTGGTGGGCTGGACGGTGGAGCAGGGCTGGCAGGGACTGGAAAACCTGTCACTGATTCCCGGCACCGCCGGGGCGGCACCCTTCCAGAATATCGGCGCGTATGGGGTAGAGCTGTCGCAAGTGCTGGAGCAGGTGACCGTCATGGAAGTGGCAACCGGTCGGGTGACTCACTTTGCTGCCGAAGAATGTGCGTTCGCCTACCGTGACAGCCGTTTCAAAAGCCGTGATCGCGGCCGTTATGTGATTACCGGCATCGAGCTGCGCCTCAACAAGATACCCGCCTGTAATGTGAGTTATGGTCCCCTGAAAGAATACTTCGGCCATTTACCCAGTGACGAAATATCGCCGGCGTCCGTGCGCGAGCGAGTGATTGCCGTGCGTCAGAGTAAATTGCCTGACCCGGCGGTACTGGCCAATGCGGGCAGCTTCTTCAAAAATCCGGTGGTCACTGCCAGCAAGGCGGGGCAACTGAAAAAGAGCTTCCCGGGCCTGGTGGGTTATGAGCAGCCCGAGGGCATCAAGCTGGCTGCCGGTTGGCTGATCGAACAGGCCGGTTGGAAGGGCCGCAGGTTGGGTCCCGTGGGTATGCATATTGAGCAAGCCCTGGTGCTGGTCAACCATGGCGGCGCGACCAGCGATGATGTGCTGGCACTGGCCTCTGCCGTGCGTCGTGATGTGTGGGAGCGCTTCGGCGTCAGCCTGGAGCAGGAGCCGGTCCTGCTGCCGTAATAGCGGAGCTGTACGAACGAGAGAGTATGCGTGCTTGAGCGCGAAGAGTTCGCCTTAGGCTCAGTGCACCCTACGTTTTGGAAAGCACCCATAAAAAAAGCCCCGCTCAAAAGAGCGGGGCTTTTTTATGGTGAAGAGTCAGCTTACCTCAGGATTCCGAGGAAGCATCCTCTTCTGCGGCTTTGGCGGCGGCGGCCGCTTCGGCCTGTTGCTGCCGACGACGCTGGCGCGGGTCATTGCTGGCCCGGCCCATTTCTGCGGCGGCGGGCTTGGCTTCGGCGCGTACCGCTTTCACCTCGGTGGCCCGGCTGGGGAGCGCATTGGCTTCCGGCTCGGGGGCCGCCTTCGGCTTCTCCGCTTCACGGGGAGCCGGCGCAGTGCGCTGGTAGCCCGGTTGGCGCGGATCATTGCTGGCGCGGACCGTCGTATCGCCTTCGGCCGGGCTCTTTTCTGCCACCGGTTCGCTGGCGGCAGGCTTGTCTTCCGCCTGAACCGGGGCCTCTGCAGCGGGCGCCTGGTCAGGCGTTTCTGCTTTGGTCACGTCCTGGGCTTGTGGCGCAGCTTGCTCAGGGGCTTTGGCAGCAGCCGGTTGCGGTGCAGCGGCGGGCTGCTCAGCGTTGGGCGCGGCCGCTTTCGGCGTTTCGGCCTGGGACGCTTCCGCTTCCTGGGCAGGTTTCTCCGCAGTAGGCGCGGGCGCTACCGGTTTTTCGGCCGGTTTCTCGGGCGCTTCAGCGTGCGGTTTCGCTTCAGCCTTCACTGGCGGCTCGGCGTTTACCGGCTGCTTGGGCTGGGTGTCTGCTTGCGGCTTTTCCGCAACCGGAGCCGGGGCGGCAGCTTGCTCAGCGGGTTGTGCCTCGGCGTCTGTCTCTACCTTTTCGGTTTTGGTCGTTTCCTGAGGCTGTGCCGGCTTGGCCGCGCGTTCACTTTCGGCTTTCTCCGTTTTCTCCACCTTGCTGGCTGCCTGAGGCTGCGCACTGGCAGTGGGTTCCTGTGCCGGAACCAGCTTCGCCGGCGGATGGCCTTCATCGTCCTGCTCTGCTGCCGGGGCAGGGGAGCGGGTCGGTTGCGGCTTGTCGCCCTGCTTTACGTTGCGGGCCGGTTGAGCCTGCTGGGGCTTCTGATCGCCAGCAGGCTTGTCGCCACTGGCTGCAGTTTTTGCAGGGCGCTGGCGTTCGCGCAGGGGACGGTCATCCTTGGCATCGTTGCGACGGGGTGCCTTGGGCCCCTTGCTGTCACTGCTGCCTTCGGTGTTGTCCTGCTGCTGGGGCTTCTTGCTGCGTGGCTTGTTGCCGCCGTCGCTCTTGTCGCCCTTGTTGTCATTGCGGCCTTCATTGTTACGACCGTCGTTACGGTTGTCGCCGCCACGGTTGTCGTTGCGGTTACGACGGTTGTCGTTACGGCCGCGACGTTCGTTGCGATTGTCGTCCTTGTTGTCGCCGGAGCGGTCTGCGGAACGGTTGTCCGACTGGCGGTTATCGTTCTTGCGATTGCCCCCGTCCTTGTCGTTCTGGCGTTTGTTGCGCGGATTGCGATTATCACTGTCGCCACCCTTGCCGCCGCTCTTGCCAGCATCCTGCTTGTTTCGGTTGTCGTTACGGTTACGGTTGTTGCCGCCGCGACCGCCGCGGGAGTGTTGCTGGCGCGGGTTACCCTTGCCCTGGGGCTGGGGTTTCTTGACCTTGGCCGGCTTGGGCTCGCTGGTAAAGATCTGCGCCAGCCAGGTGAAGAAGCGGGCCAGGATACCCAGATTTTCTTTTGCGGTAGCCGCCGGTGCCGGAGCCGGCTTCGGCGCTGGCGGGGCGGTATCCGGTGCCATCAGTTTGACCGCCGGCTCCTGGGTCTTGATTTCCGTATCCTGGGCGGAAGCGATATCCGCATCCTTGTTTCCTTCCAGCAGCTCCATCTCATGGCTTGGCTGGGCGGTGGTCTGGTCATCGCGAATCCGTTCCACCTCGAAATGCGGGGTTTCCAGATTCTGGTTGGGGATGATGACCACACGCACGTTATGCGCATCTTCAATGGCGCGCAGGGGTTCGCGTTTTTCGTTCAACAGGTAGGTGGCCACGGCCACCGGTACCTGGGCCTGTATCTCGCCGGTGCGCTCCTTCATGACCTCTTCTTCGATCAGGCGAAGGATGCTCAGCGCCAGGGATTTCACGTCACGGATATGGCCCTGTCCGTTACAGCGCGGGCAGACAATGCTGGAGGTTTCACCCAGGCTCGGCCGCAGCCGCTGTCGGGACAGCTCAAGCAGGCCAAAGCGCGAGATGCGACCCAGCTGGATACGGGCCCGGTCAGCCTCCAGGGCATCGCGCATGCGGTTTTCCACATCCCGCTGGTTGCGTGCCGGGCCCATGTCGATGAAGTCCACCACGATCAGGCCGCCGATATCACGCAGGCGCAACTGGCGGGCGATTTCATCCGCCGCTTCCAGGTTGGTGTTCAGGGCGGTTTCCTCGATGTCCGCGCCCTTGGTGGCCCGGGAGGAGTTGATATCGATGGATACCAGCGCTTCGGTGGGATCGATAACAATGGAACCGCCGGACGGCAGTTTCACTTCACGCTCGAAGGCGGTCTCGATCTGGGATTCGATCTGGAAGCGGGAAAAGAGCGGGGTCTCATCGCTGTACAGCTTGATCTTGTGCTGGAAGTCCTGCATGACCTGCTGCACGAAGCCCTGGGCCTCGTCGTAGACTTTTTTGGAGTCGATCAGGACTTCGCCAATGTCCTTGCGCAGATAATCGCGAATGGCGCGGATGATGACGTTGGATTCCTGGTAGATCAGGAAGGGCGCCTTGCGTTCCCGGGAGGCATCATCAATGGAATTCCACAGCTTCAGCAGGTAGTTCAGGTCCCACTGCAGTTCTTCGGCGCTACGGCCCAGCCCTGCGGTGCGAACAATGACCCCCATTTCATCGGGGATGGTCAGCGCGCCCAGGGCTTCCTTGAGCTGCTGGCGTTCCTCACCCTCAATGCGACGGGAAATACCGCCGGCCCGGGGGTTGTTGGGCATCAGTACCAGATAGCGGCCGGCCAGGCTGATGAAGGTGGTGAGGGCGGCGCCTTTATTGCCGCGCTCTTCCTTGGCCACCTGGATAATGACTTCCTGGCCTTCCTTGATGACTTCCTTGATGTTGATGCGACCCTGGATATCTTTCGGGTCTTTCTGGAAGTACTGGCGGGAAATTTCCTTGAGAGGGAGAAAACCGTGGCGTTCAGCGCCGAAGTCCACGAAGGCGGCTTCCAGGGAGGGTTCTACCCGGGTGATCTTGCCTTTGTAGATGTTGGCCTTTTTCTGTTCGCGGGTTCTGTGTTCGATATCCAGGTCATACAGCCGTTGGCCGTCGACCAGTGCCACCCGAACCTCTTCAGGGTGAGTGGCGTTAATAAGCATACGTTTCATGGTGCTACCACAAGGTTGTGGTGGCATGAGGCAGGGCCGGAATGTAACCGGTAGCAGACCAGGGGGAGTGCTGGCAGGCTTGTCACGGGCAGGGCGCACGCTGGGCGTGTTTAATCGCTTTCCTGGGTGATGATTGTGCCTGAGTCAGCGGCTCTCCGAGTTGTGTGCAATGTTTAGTGCGTAATCGTACTGGCAAGTGGCCAGTCTATAATGCTTCACGCGATTGCCGTGGTTAGCGTCACACAGCAATGTGTAAACTCTTGTCTGTCTGTTTTCCAGGTCGTTTGACCGGCGCTGCAGCCACCATCGTTAATGTTCAGGGTCCGTCATCGGACGCTGTTTAAATGGGTTCATCTGCAGCGTTTGCCCACACTGCATTCTGCGAATGGGCGATAACGCTTGTTGTAAACCTGAGGCGGGCTCTGTCTTCTCGGCTATGCCGGAGCGGGCCGGACGGCGAATGTTCGCTGCGCGTCGCCGTCGCCTATATTCAGGTCGACGCTTGACTATAGCAGCAAAAGCCAAGGGGGATCAATCAGATAGGAAGGGGGCAGTGAATAGTTAATCGTTAACAGTTAATAGCTTTACAGTATCGATTCTGTGTTGTTGATAGGTGTATGCGCGCGCTTGGGAGTTGGGCGCGAGCTGGCGGCATTTTAGGTGAGAATGCACTTTTGCGCGCAACTATTCACTGTTAACTGTTCACTATTAACTGCTTTTCTATAGAATCGCCGCCATGTCAGACGAGACCCCCGCAGCGGATCGTGTCAGCTTCGTGACCATCGACGAAGGCCGTCACGGTCAACGCCTGGACAATTTCCTCTTCACCCACCTCAAAGGGGTGCCCAAATCCCGTGTCTATCGGATTATCCGCTCCGGGGAAGTGCGGGTGAATAAAGGGCGCGCCAAACAGACTACCCGGCTGGCCAGTGGCGATGTGGTGCGTATCCCGCCGATCCGTACCAGTGAATCCGAGGCGCCACCGGTGGTCAGCAGCGGACTTACCGAGCGGCTCAGCCGTGCCTGCGTCTATGAGGATGACCAGCTTTTCGTTTTCAACAAGCCCGCGGGGCTGGCCGTGCATGGCGGCAGCGGGGTGAGCCTGGGGCTGATTGAGGCCCTGAGGGTCATTTACCCCCAGGAAAAGGAAATGGAACTGGTACACCGACTGGATCGGGATACCAGCGGCCTGATCATGGTGGCCCGCAAGCGTGCCTTTCTGCGCAAGCTGCAGCGACTGATGCAGGCCGGTCAGGTAGAGAAACGCTACTGGCTGCTCTGTCAGGGGTTCAAGGGCAAGGAGCGGGCCCTGGAGGCGCCTCTGCTGAAAATGCAGAACGGCAACGAGCGAATCGTCCGGGTGTCCCGGGAAGGCAAAGCCTCGGTGACCCATTTTCGCATGCTGGAGCGGCTGGCGGACGCACAGTTGGTAGAAGCCACCCTGGAAACCGGGCGCACACACCAGATTCGCGTGCACAGCCAGTTTGGCGGGTTCCCTCTGCTGGGGGATGACAAATACGGCACGGACAAAGGCGCCGCGTTGCTGGCCAGCATCGGTCACAAACGGCTGTGCCTGCATGCCCGGACCCTGGTTTTTCCTCACCCGAATACCGGCAAGACGGTTTCCCTCACCGCGCCGCTGGATGAGGATTTCGAGGCCATCCTGACCGCCCTGCGAGGTGCCCGGTGAATTATGATCTGGTGATCTTTGACTGGGATGGCACGGTGATGGACTCCACCGGGCGTATCGTCAGCTGTATGCAGCTTGCGGCGGGGGATCTGGGGTTGCCTTCACTGCCCGATGAAGTGGTGCGCAGCATTATCGGACTGGGGCTGCCGGAGGCAATCGGGACCCTGTACCCGGTGCTGGACGGCGGTGGCATCGAATCCATGCGCGAGCGCTATGCATTCCACTTTATTGCCGCAGAGGCGACCCCCAGCGCGCTCTATCCCGGTGCCGAATCGTTATTGACCGAACTGCGGGATACCGGGCTGAAGCTGGCGGTCGCCACAGGCAAAAGCCGCAAGGGGTTGCAGCGGGTATGGGGCAATACCGGGCTGGATCGTTACTTCCATGCCTCCCGTTGCGCCGATGAAAGTCATTCCAAGCCACATCCCGCCATGGTGCTGGAGTTGCTCGAAGAGCTGGCGGTGCCGGCACAGAGGGCGATTGTTGTGGGTGACACCACGTTTGATCTGGAGATGGCTCGTGCCGCCGGTGTTGATCGTGTTGCGGTCAGTTACGGTGCCCACCCGGTGGAGAAGCTATTGCCTTGTGAGCCTCTGGCTGTCATTGATAGATTGCACCATCTGCTGCCTGTACTGGGTTTGGCAGCCACTGAACTGGTTACGGAGAGTCTGTAAATGGAAAATCAGTCCCCATCTTCCCGTCCCGGGAATGAGCGAGAGTGGAAACTCATCGAGAAATTGCTGGGCCAGGCCCAGGACGAGCACCGCAAATCCCGTCGCTGGGGTATTTTCTTCAAGATTCTCACTTTCGTTTACCTTTTCGTGCTGCTTTTCGTCATGTTGCCGGGCAAAACCGGGGAAAGCATGACAGTCACCGAGGAGCATGTGGGGTTCGTTAACGTCTCCGGCGTGATTGCCCCGGATCAGGATGCCAGTGCGGATATGATTGTCTCCGGCCTGACGCGGGCTTTCGAAGCGGAAAACGCCAAAGCCATCGTCCTCAAGATCAATAGCCCGGGCGGCTCCCCGGTGCAGTCCAACCAGGTTTACAACGCGATCAAGCGGCTGCGTGCCGAGTACCCGGAGAAGAAGGTGTACGCCGCCATTACCGATCTCGGTGCTTCTGGCGCCTATTACATTGCCTCTGCCGCGGATGAAATTTATGCGGATCCCGCCAGTATCGTGGGGTCCATCGGTGTGATTATGGCCGGTTTCGGTTTCCAGGAAGCTGCGGACAAGCTGGGTGTGGAGCGCCGTGTGCTCACCGCAGGAGAAAACAAGGCAGTGATGGATCCGTTTTCTCCGATCAGCGCGGATGATCGAGAGCATATGCAGACGATGCTGGATGAGATCCATCAGCAGTTTATTACCGCCGTGAAGAATGGCCGAGGCGATCGTCTCAAGGCAGATACCCATCCGGAGATTTTCTCTGGCCTGTTCTGGACCGGTGAGAAAGCGTTGGATCTGGGGTTGGTGGATG
Source organism: Alcanivorax sp. HI0007 (assembly GCF_001635525.1). Lineage (NCBI taxonomy): Bacteria > Pseudomonadati > Pseudomonadota > Gammaproteobacteria > Oceanospirillales > Alcanivoracaceae > Alcanivorax > Alcanivorax sp. HI0007. Next base: position 6,851 of record NZ_LWEJ01000256.1, on the reverse strand, counting down.
GCCTGAAAAGCCCCGGTGACGTGGCCCGGGATGTGGTCAATCTGGAAGAGATGGTGAACTACAGCGTCAGCCGCTCGCCCCTGGAAGAGTTCGTCCGTCGTTTCGGTGTTTCCATCGGCGAAGGTGTCGCCAAGACGCTGGGCCTGTCGGCGGCTCCGGAAATTCGCTGAAAGAGCGCCGCCAGCTAGCGGGTTCCGGAGGCCGCATTGCTCCGGAGCCCGCGCCATTCCTTTATAGAGGCAGAGAGAGTCCCTCCGCTGCCAGGAATTCCGTCAACAGAATCAACGGCAGGCCCACCAGGGTATTGGGGTCGCGGCCTTCCATTGCCTTGAACAGGACGATGCCCAGTCCCTCGGATTTGAAGCTGCCGGCGCAATTGAGAGGCTGTTCTGCGTCCACATAGCGCTCGATCTGTTCCGGGCGCAGAGTGCGAAACTGCACGTGAAAAGGGTCGCAGGCTACCTGGCTTCGTCCGGTGGCGGTATTGAGCAGACACAGGCCGGTAAGAAAAGTGACCCTCTGGCCGCTGGCTGACGTGAGCTGATCGATGGCCTTTTCCCGTGTGCCGGGTTTGCCCAGCACCTGATCGCCGATCACGGCGACCTGGTCAGAACCGATAATCAGTGTATTCGGGTGGTCACCGGCCAGGGCCGAGGCCTTGTTCAGGGCCAGGCGCATCACCATTTCACGGGGAGATTCGCCCGCCAGGGGGGATTCATCGATATCCGGGCTCTGGTGGATAAAATCCACACCTAACTTGTCCAATAACTGGCGACGGAAAGGTGAGGATGAGGCAAGTAACAGGGCAGGGGTGTCGGTCATGATAATCTCCGCTTCAGGCGCGGCAGAGTGTAGTGATTTTCCCGGGATGGAAGAAGGGCTGTAGGCCGTTAAACCGGGTAAAATGACCTGCCTGGGCCGGATTTCTGCCTCCAGACCGGTAATCTTTTTGCCGGTTACAAAAAACTCTTTTCACGTCAGTAGCTTAGCTGACCACATTAACTTTGACAGGCGGGCCTTGCGGCCCTAGAATTGCGCGCTTATGTTTTCAGGGCAACTGCCACAGTTCCTCGATCCCCGCAAATACGCGGATCAGGGTCGCGTCGTTGAGGGCCAGCTCACCGTTGGAGACCTGCCTCGCCTGCAGGAATACCACGAAAGTCTGGACCAGCCGGTAGCAATATCACTGGCGTTCGGTCGTGATGAAGAGGGGCATCGGCGTATCGAGGGCGAGGTTAGCACGAAACTGGTGCTGCCATGCCAGCGCTGCCTGGAGCCAGTGACCTGTGACGTACAGGCGACCATCAATGTGGCGCTGGTATGGAATGAGGATCAGGCCAAGGCGTTGCCGGAGCGACTGGACCCCTGGCTGGTTGGTGAGGAGCCCATGGTGCTCACCGATCTGCTTGAAGAGGAATTGTTGCTGGCCATGCCGTTGGTGGCACTGCATGACTCTTGCCCGACAGCTTTACCGCACGAGAGCGGTAAACCTGAGAAACAGGAAAACGCGGATAACCCTTTTGCCGTGCTGGCCAAATTAAAAGGTCAAGGCAAGTAAATTCAGGCTGAATAAACGCCCGAGGAGTTCGAAATGGCTGTTCAGAAGAACCGTAAAACCCGTTCCAAGCGCGGCATGCGCCGTTCTCACGACGCGCTGACTTCTGCCGCGCTGACCGAAGATACCAACACCGGTGAAGTTCACCGTCGTCACCACATTTCTCCGGACGGCATGTACCGTGGCCGCCAGGTGATTCGTCAGGTTGAGACCGACGACGAATAAGTGACGCGGGAGCCAGGGGCTCCCGTTTTGCTGTGTGCCTGCACCTGTAAAGGCACCATGAAATCCTCCTTCGGGAGGATTTTTTGTAAGTGGTCATTTTTGTAAGCGAATAAGAAGTCACCATGTTTCCATGGGCGGAAATTTGTCAGAATGTCCGCCGCTGAATTGATAACAAGGAAACAGCCCATGTCGGTTGTGACGTTGGCGGTGGATGCCATGGGGGGAGATCACGGTCTGGCCGTGACAGTGCCTGCTGTGGCAACAATGCTTTCCCGCCAGGAACATCTGCACATTATTCTCGTTGGCCAGCCGGAACCGCTGGCTGACGCCATCAAAAAGGCCGGCCTTGATGGCCATCCCCGGGTGACGGTCCAGCCTGCCAGCGAACTGGTGGCCATGGATGATCCGGTGGCCGTGGCCCTGCGCCAGAAAAAAGACTCTTCCATGCGGGTGGCCATCAACATGGTCAAGGAAGGGCGTGCCCAGGCGGCGATCAGTGCCGGTAATACCGGCGCACTCATGGCCGTGAGCCGCTTTGTACTGAAAACCCTCCCCGGGGTGGATCGACCCGCCATCTGCACCGCCATTCCCACTGTCTCCGGTCACTGTCATATGCTGGACCTGGGCGCCAATGTGGATTCCGAGCCAGAGCACCTGTTGCAGTTTGCCCTCATGGGACAAGCCCTGGTCAATGCGGTGGATGGGGTACGCCATCCCCGGGTGGCCCTGCTCAATATCGGTGAGGAAGATATCAAGGGCAACGAGCAGATCAAGGACGCCGCTGCGCTGTTGCGGGATGCGCCAAACATCAATTACGCCGGCTTTATTGAAGGGGATGGCATCTTCGCCGGTGAGGCCGACGTGGTGGTCTGCGACGGTTTTGTGGGCAATGTGTCGCTCAAGACCATGGAAGGCGTGGCCAAGATGCTCAAGAACATGATCCGCGAGGAAGCGGAGCGTTCCTGGTTGCGCAAGCTTTCCGCCTTGCTGGCACTGCCGGTGTTCCGTGGCTTGAAATCGCGCATGGACCCGGACCGTTACAATGGCGCCAGCCTGGTTGGCCTGCGCGGCGTGGTGGTGAAAAGCCATGGCGGTACCACGGTGGAAGGCTTCACCAGCGCCCTGGAAGTGGCCGAAGTGGAAGCGCGCCGCAATGTGCCGGCGCTGATCCGCGATGCCCTGGCACCTGCGAGCAGCGGCACCGACGCCTGAAACAGTACATTAATACTTTGTTGCAGGGTGAGCCGGACAGCTAACGGCAAAGCCGGCATACTGCGACCTGCACTTTCAAGGGGATAGTGAATGTCCAAAACTGCTTTTATTTTTCCCGGTCAGGGCTCCCAGAGCCTTGGCATGCTTGCTGACTTTGCCGACCGCCCGGCGGTAAAGCAGACCTTCCAGGAAGCCTCCGGCGCCCTTGGCCTGGATATCTGGGCTCTCTGCCAGGAGGGCCCCCAGGACGCCCTGAACCAGACCGAAAATACCCAGCCCCTGTTGCTCACTGCCGGGGTGGCCCTGTGGCGGCTTTGGGAACAGAGCGGCGGTCCGCGCCCGAATCTGCTTGCCGGCCACAGCCTGGGTGAGTACACCGCGTTGACCTGTGCGGGTGTGATCAACCTGGGTGATGCCGTACGTCTGGTCCGTACCCGTGGACAGCTGATGCAGCAGGCCGTGGCCGAAGGAGAAGGCAAGATGGCGGCGGTGCTGGGTCTGGATGATGAACAGGTGCGTGCGGCCTGTGCCCAGGCGGCGGAAGGTGACGTGGTGGAAGCGGTAAACTTCAATGCGCCCGGTCAGGTAGTGATCGCCGGCTCCGCAGCAGCCGTGGAGCGCGCCATCTTCGCCTGCAAGGAAGCGGGTGCCAAGCGTGCCATGCCTCTGCCGGTCAGTGTGCCGTCCCACTGTGCGTTGATGAAACCGGCGGCGGACAAGCTGGCCGAAACGCTCAATGCCACCAATTTTCATGCTGCGGAAATGCCCGTGATCAATAATGTGGATGTGGCCATGGAAACCGCGCCGGAGCAGATCCGTGACGCGCTGATCCGCCAGCTCTATTCGCCAGTACGTTGGGTGGAAACCATTCAGGCGTTGAAAGAGCAGGGTGTGAGCCACGTTTATGAATGTGGTCCCGGCAAGGTGCTCAGTGGTCTGATCAAACGGATTGACCGGGACATTGCTGCCCGGCCGCTGGAAAACGGAGAGGCCTTCGAGGCTGCTCTGAAAGGAGAATAAGGATGTCAGAAAAGAAAATCGCGCTGGTCACTGGCGCCAGCCGAGGCATCGGCCGTGCCATCGCCGAACAGCTGGTCGCAGACGGTTTTTTCGTGGTTGGTACCGCCACCTCGGAAAAGGGCGCTGCCGCCATCGGTGATGCACTGGGAGCCAATGGCGCCGGCAAGGTGCTGAACGTGACTGACAAGGAGTCTGTTGCCAGCACAGTAAAGAGCATCAATGATGAGTTTGGTGCACCGCTGGTATTGGTGAACAATGCGGGCATTACCCGCGACAACATCATGCTGCGCATGAAAGATGACGAGTGGGAAGATGTCATCGATACCAACCTCAATTCCCTCTACCGGGTCAGCAAGGCCTGTCTGAAAGGTATGACCAAGGCGCGCTGGGGTCGCATTATCAATATCAGCTCCGTGGTCGGGACCATGGGGAACGCGGGTCAGGCGAACTATGCCGCTGCCAAGGGCGGGGTAGAAGGTTTCACCCGCGCATTGGCGCGGGAGCTTGGCTCACGTAACATCACAGTGAATTCCGTGGCGCCGGGCTTTATCCAGACGGACATGACGGAGGCCTTGCCAGAGGCGCAGAAGGACGCACTTCTGGCGGGTATTCCGCTGGCTCGTCTGGGGCAACCCGGTGAGATTGCCAGCGCGGTTGGCTGGCTTGCCAGTGACGGTGGCGGTTACGTCACCGGGACCACTTTGCATGTCAATGGCGGCATGTTTACCGGATAGCCCAATAAGTGGGCACCGGAGGGTTTCTGGAAAAGCGGTCTAATACACTGTTTTTACAGAAGAAAATATTTGGAAAAACTTGAAGTTGCAGCACTGGCTCGGTTGGGTTGCAAGCGCAAACAGCGTTCACCTAGAATAGCCGCTGACAGGTGCTAGCACACCATTAATCAGGAGAGTTATAGGATCATGAGCAGCATCGAAGAACGCGTACAGAAAATCATCGTTGAACAACTGGGTGTTAAGCCGGAAGACGTAAAATCAGAAGCGTCCTTCGTTGAAGATCTGGGTGCCGACTCCCTGGACACCGTTGAGCTGGTGATGGCCCTGGAAGAAGAGTTTGAAACTGAAATTCCTGACGAAGAAGCTGAGAAGATCAGCACCGTTCAGTCTGCTGTGGATTACATCAAGGCTCACAGCTGATTTCAGTCGTTCAGGCAGTATCAAGAAAGCCGCAAGGTTCCTCAGAACTTGCGGCTTTTTTGTTGCCGCTGAACAGGTCGTTCGGTTGTCATGAAAACCGGGCAGAATGAACGGCCCCATGGCTGGTCAAGCAAGGCCAGAATGTTGATTTTGCTTACATAACGGCGACGAGCAGATCGGCACTTTGTAGTAACCTTGTCGCTATTGCCGCAAAAATAATGGATGGAGGTATTCGGGTGACGTCACGGCGAGTAGTGATCACGGGTCTGGGAATGTTGACGCCGCTGGGAGCGGATGTGGCTTCCACCTGGGAAGGTATCAAGGCGGGCAAGAGCGGTATCCGCAATATCGATCACTTTGATACGGAAGCCTTTTCCACACGTTTTGCCGGGCTGGTTCCGGAATTCGACATTGCGGATTACCTGTCTCCGAAAGATGCCCGCAAGATGGATATCTTCATTCAGTACGGGCTTGTGGCGGCGATTCAGGCTATCCGTGACGCGGGCCTGGATATGGACAAGGAGGACGGTGACCGGGTCGGTGCGGCTTTTGGCTCCGGTATCGGTGGTCTGACCAATATTGAAGACAATCACGTCAAGATGCTGGACTCCGGCCCGCGCAAGCTGTCGCCGTTTTTTGTGCCTGGCACCATCATCAACATGATTGCCGGGAATCTGGCCATCATGTACGGCATGAAGGGGCCCAACGTGGCCATCACCACAGCCTGTACCACCGGTACGCACAATATTGGTTTTGCCGCCCAGCAGATCATGCTGGGCCAGGCAGACGTGATGGTCGCGGGCGGTTCCGAAAAAGGCTCCACGCCGCTGGGCCTGGGGGGCTTTGCGGCTGCCCGGGCACTGTCTACCCGTAATGATGATCCCCAGGGCGCCAGCCGTCCCTGGGACAAGGGGCGGGATGGTTTCGTGCTGGCCGACGGCGCGGGTGCGGTGGTGCTGGAAGACTACGAACATGCCAAGGCCCGTGGTGCGACCATCTATGCGGAGTTGGCGGGTTTCGGCATGAGTGATGATGCTTATCACATCACTGCGCCGGCGGAAGGCGGTGTCGGGGCCATGAAGGCCATGGAAAATGCCCTGCGCAACGCCGGGGTTTCTGCCGATAAGGTGGATTATATCAATGCCCATGGCACCTCTACCCAGATGGGCGATCTGGCAGAAATTGCTGCCATCAAATCCCTGTTTTGTGCCCATGCCGAGAAGCTGGCGGTGAGCTCCACCAAATCCATGGTCGGTCACCTGCTGGGCGCGGCCGGGGCGGTGGAAGCCATTTTCTCCATCCTTGCCATTCGTGACTCCATCGCACCGCCCACCATCAACCTGCATGAACCGGACGAGGGCTGCGATCTGAATCTCGTTGCCAACAAGGCACAGCAGCGGAACATCGATTACGCCCTGTCCAATTCCTTCGGTTTCGGTGGCACTAACGGAACCCTGCTGTTCAAGAAGGTGTGATGCTCGATCCCCGTGACCGCGGACTGGCCTATGGCGATGGTCTGTTTGAAACCCTGAGAGTGACAGCCGAAGGGCGGGTTCCTCTCTGGGCGGGTCATCACCGGCGCCTGCAACAGGGAGCGCGGGTGCTGGGGTTGCCAGTGCTGCCGGAGTGTCGTTACCAGGCCGCCATTGCGGAAGGCGTCGCTGCCCTGGCAGGGGAGCCCGGTG
>NZ_LWEJ01000255.1:0-16877 GCF_001635525.1 Alcanivorax sp. HI0007 | reverse complement strand
ACGAGGTAATGTCGACAGCGATTCCCGGATAACGGTTGTCGCGCCAGGTTCCTCCCACATCCTTGCTTCGCTCAAGGATCAAGATATCTTTGATGCCATCGGCACGCAGCTGGATTGCCGCACCAATTCCAGAAATTCCCGCGCCGATGATAATGACTTCATGATCAGGAGTAACGCTGGGACGAGGGTTATGGATTGCAACAGCAGCCATATTCATGATGCAACCTCAACTATGGCGCTATCGCTAGCATTGACCGTTTGGGATGGGGCTTTGCCGACGTTATTGCTGGTCAGATACTTTCCCAGAATTCGGACGATGGTAGGGAAGTCCTGCTTTGCCTCTGGTAGCAAAAAGGTGAATACGGGCCACACGTGCGGCATATCATCGCGCTCCAGAACCTGCACGGGCACCCCCGCATCTCGCGCGCATTGTGCTGCTGCATGGGTATCGTCGCGCAGACACTCTTCGCTACTGACAGTGAAAAGTAGAGGGGGCAAGCCGGTGAAATCCGCGGTGATTGGTGAGGCATACGGGTGAGCGGGGTCCGCGCCGGCCAGATAGATATCCGTTGCCACCTCAATCATGCCATGGGAAAGCATGGTATCGCTGTCGCTATTCGCCTGTCTGGACATCAGGGTGCCTCGCGCATCCGATGCCGGCGAAATGGCGAGGGCGCAAGCCGGCATTTTCAGCAGCTGATCACGGGCACGCAGCAATGTGACTAACGTCAGGTTGCCTCCCGCAGAGTCTCCCGCAATGACCACAGGGCGAGGGTCTGCGATCAGTTCACGATACACATTAAAGGCGTCATCCGTTGCTGCCGGGAAGGGGTGCTCAGGGGCTAGTCGGTAATCCGGAAGAAAGACCCGCGCATTCAGGGCGTGAGCCAAACGGCCACAAAAGTGGTGATAGGTATCAAGCCGCCCGCCGATGAAGGCGCCACCATGCAGGTAGAGTATGGTGATTTGTGGGTCTGCGGTGCCTAGCCAGTGGCCAGCTATTCCTGCAACCTTGCCTCGCTTGAGTCGCACTCCGCGTGGCAGCAGAGAGGGGGCCAAAGGCGCGTTCATCACCCTGCGAAGATGTCTTACCAGTTTGTCCGGGTCGCGTATATCACGCTTCATGCCGGCGCGAAAAAGTAGCTTCAAAATTGTTGTAGGAATGGAGGCCATATTGAATTCCTTGCGTGTTCCGTTTCCTCAAATGCGATTTAATCAGCCAGCATTCTGTAAGCTTCGCCAATCGCGCGGGCGTATAGTCGTGGCGTCAGGCGTTTCAACCGCCAGGCAAGCCGGCCGTCAATTTGTGGCAGCATGTAAAGCTCACCTCGATCAAGGGCACTGAGGGTCTGTCGGGCCACCTGGTCGGCGTTGGTGAGGGCATAGCGGGTCATCGCTGAACGGGCAAAGTCACGGCGACGTTCAGGCAGGCGCCCATTCTCGACGATATTGGTCGGGACCACGGTTGGGCACAGGGCCGTGATTTTTACGCCGGTTCCGGTCAGTTCAGAAGACAGCGTTTCGGACAGGGCCAGTACCCCTGCCTTGGTGACGTTGTAGGCGGCCATTTCCGGGGCGGACCCGAATGCGGCAGCAGAGGCCACATTGATGATGCCTCCATAGCCCAGATCGCGAAGCTGAGGGGCAAAATAATGGCAGCCGTGAATAACTCCCCATAGATTGACGTTCATGCACCAGTGCCAATCTTCAAGTGACACCTCGCCGATTGGGCCACCGAGGCCGACGCCGGCGTTGTTGATTACCAGGGTTACCGGCCTGCCGAGCAAAGGCTCGGCATTTTCCGCCAGGTATGCCATCTGTTTTTCATCGCCGACATCACACCCCAGGGCTACCGCGTGAGTACCGAGTGCTCGCAGGCTGATCGCCACCTGTTCGGCGCGCTCTTCATTGATATCGACACACAGTACCGAACCGCCTCGACGGGCAACTTCGTAAGCAAAGCTACGACCGATGCCGCTACCCGCCCCGGTGATGACAGCTGCCGCCTGAGTTGACGGGTGCAAGGGTTTCTTTTTCATGCCTGCCCCCATGCGGGTTCAGGTTGTGGCGTTTCGAATGTACCGTGTACATTGTTGGCTCGGTGGTCTCTGAGCGCTTGATAGGCCTTATGAGGGTCGCCAGTTCTTTCGTAGGCGCGTTTCCAGATCCGGATTACATCACGGTTATCGTCATCCCACGGGTGGAAAGTGGGGGAGAAATAGGGGGGCACGCCAGCGAGTACCTTGGAAAGAATGCCGGGACGCCAGAACAGGACTTTGGTCATTTTGGCGGCGGACCACAAATTCAGAATTTGACGATCCTTGTAGAGCAGATAGGTCTGGTTGCCGATCATAATGGGGAAGCCCAGGGCAATGGCCAGTAGCATGCCACTGATACGTAGTCGGTAACTGCGGTAGCCACCACCACTGGCATCGACGAAGACGTCATAACTGACGCTCTTGTGCTCGGTTTCTTCGACAAAGTGCCAGTAGAGCATGGCACGCAAATCCGGGTGGGTTTCGTCAAACAGCTCCGGGTGCTCAAGCAGTACCGAGGAAATAATGGCCGTGAAATGTTCAAACGCCGCTGCGATGGAGCTCTGCATATCGTCACTGAGGCGGTGTTGGAGTTGCTTACGGATCAGCTTGAACACGCCTTCAACCTTGTCGATGGGAACCCCGTGTTGCACGCCGATGGCGTTCATTTCATCGTGCTCACGAGCATGAATGCGCTCCTGACGAATGAATTCTTTAGCTGCGTTCAGCACTTCTGGATCGTCAAGCTTGCCAAGCTGCCGTCTTGCAGAATTCATCACCCAGCGTTCACCGTCGGGGACGGCGGCGAGAATGGCATTCATCCAGTGAGTGGACCACGGGTCGTTGCGAAACCAGTGGCGAGCCACGTTTTCGATGTTCATGGGAAAGTGAATGTCACGGGTTACAACCTCGTCGTAACCAATCTTGCGGTTTGCCAGAGCCATTGGATCGCTCCCAAGTAAAGTGCATTCATTGGACTTTATTTGTATAACCAACCAAATTCAAGATTATAAGGTAGACAGCGTGTTTTTATCTGTATAGATCGAATAGTGCCATCGGCCAGGAAGGCTGGGCCGACTTTAAAAGGAATGCTAGAATCAAAGGCTTATAGTATGGGAGTGGCTTGTGGGAAGAAAGAAAAATCAGGTAACACCGGTAGCGCAAGCGGATCGAGAGTTTGTGCTCGGTGCTGCGGCACGTCTATTTCGTCAAAAGGGGTTCGATAAAACCACCGTTAAAGAAATTGCCGAAGCTTGTGACATGTTGCCTGGCAGCCTGCATTACCGTTATCCCTCCAAGGAAAGCATCCTGGTAGACCTGATGCGTCTTGCGCTTGAGCAAGCCTCCACAGCTTTGTCTGAGGCTATTCGGGGGGAGAGTGAACCACTAGAGCAGTTGCGTCAGGGCATTAATGCTCACCTTGAGTTACTGGTCGGCGGTTCGGATATGGTCTATGTGCTCCTTTTTGAATGGCGCTCCTTGCAGGGCCAGTCACGCAAGGAAATGATTGATCTACGAGACAGATACGAACTTCTTTGGTCTGCTATGATCCAATCCTTGTCCTCTCAAAACCTGATTCGTGCGGATGTAGATCGTGATCTTTTGCGCCTTATCGGCTTGGGAGCGTTAAATTGGGTCGCAACATGGTTTAACGAGGGCGGGCGGTATACCGTAAAAGATATCGGTGACTTTGTGTGGGTGGTAATTAAAGACGGTGTGCTCAAGCGCTAGACGATCTATTGAATGAGAAGTCATGACCAGCGCTGATTGCTGACTGTCAGCACGGCTTATGTGCCCGTCCTTTGTCTGTACTGATCAGGAGTCTGACCAAACCAGCGTTTAAACGCCCGTCTGAAGCTGGCAGTGTCATGATAATTCAACAGTGTAGCGGTTGCTTCGACCGAGAGCTGACTCTCGCATAAATAGCTTGCTGCTTGCCTGGATAGCACTTCATCGCGAATCTTTCTGAAGCTGCTGTTTTCTTTCTTGAGCTTCCGTGCAAGGGTGCGTTTGCTCATGAAGAGGGAGGCGGCGGCTTCATCTTCACTCAGTGTCCCGGGTGGTCGGGAAAGCATCATTTTCTGTAGCCGAGTCCGATAGTCCGGTTCAGGGTTCTGAAGGCGCGCAAGCATGGATTCGCACTGCTGAAAGGCCAGATGATAGCTTTCATGATTGGCTGATGCGTTCGGCTTTCGACATAACTCCATTGCTAATTTTAGTTTGAAGTGATTGCAGTCGAAGTAAACTTTGCCTGGTAAATACTCCCGGTACATGTCCTGGTAGACGGGGGCTGGATGGGGGAAATGAACCTCTGATTCATACAATGGGCGACCTACGATGAACTCGCCAATTTCAAAAAAAGCCTTGATCACAGTATCTGCCAAGCAGCGCTCCACGTCGTTGTCCATCGCTACCTGAAAGCTCACAACACATTCCAGATAATCCTCAGTGTTTTGCAGGTTCACCTGAATAAAGCTTGCTCGCGTAGGCAGGAAAGTGTGAACGGCTTGCAGCGCGGTATAAAGGTCGGGGCTGCTGTTAGCAACAAAGCCCATCACCCCATGGGTTGCCGGGGTGAGGCGCCTGCCCAACCGCAAGCCGAACTCTGGTTTACCGGATAGATCCAAAGCATTACGCAAGATCTGCATCTGTTGGGTTGCGGTGAGTCGACTCTCATCTTTGAGTAATTGCGTAACATCCACATCTGTTTTGCGCAGGAGTCGGGGCAGCTCTCGTGCACTCAGACCAAGTTCACGGGCGATAAGGCGTGAGTAGTTCGATGGGATATCAGCATCCACGCTTTGCAAGCTATCACTCTGCGTAGTTATTGCCATTAGCCTCTCCTCGGAAAGTCATTACTGTCTTTAAATGTCCCCGTCCTGTCAAGAAATGTCCTCGCTGGCATGCCGCTATATAGCCAATCTTCAGGTTAGACATAAATACTAGGAGACGCGCTGTGGGAAAAATTATCTTTATTGAACATGACGATACCGAGCATGTGACGGAATTCAGGGCGGGTTCTACGCTTATGCAAGTTGCGGTTGATAACGCCGTGCCAGGTATCGATGGTGATTGTGGCGGCGAGTGCGCCTGTGGTACCTGCCACATGATTGTTGCCGATGAGTGGTTCGGCAATACCGGAACGGTTGGTGACGCGGAAGAACAGATGCTGTCCATGACCCCGGAGCGGGCGAGAACCTCGCGTCTGGGCTGCCAGGTAGAAATTACTGAGGCGATGGACGGTATGACCGTGCATTTGCCTGAATTCCAGATGTAAGCAGGGAGAAAGCTATGTCAACAAAAACAAGCTCAAGCAACAGTTTGCAGACCAAGGTTTTCAACGTTTCGTCGAAAGTGGTGCCAATGCATTTTCAGATTAAAACCATGAAAATGTTGATGAAGGCAAAGAGAAAGGCCGTGGGTTCTCGCTCCACACAAATGGAGTTTGTCGAAACTCCCCTGCCTGATGTTAGCACCTTGGCACTGGAAGATATCGACACCAGCAACCCTTTTCTGTATCGACAAGATCAGTGGCGCGCCTATTTTAAGCGGTTACGAGATGAAGCTCCGGTACATTACCAGAAGAACAGTCCATTCGGGCCTTTCTGGTCAATAACGCGCTATGAAGATATTTTGTTCGTCGACAAGAGCCATGAACTGTTTTCCTCTGAGCCGCAAATTATTCTGGGTGATCCACCGGACGGACTATCGGTGGAAATGTTTATCGCCATGGATCCGCCCAAACATGATGTACAGCGCCGAGCGGTGCAGGGCGTCGTTGCTCCGAAAAACCTTAAAGAAATGGAAGGGCTGATTCGTTCTCGTGCGGCGGAAGTGCTAGACAGCTTGCCTCTGGATAAACCTTTCGATTGGGTGCCGGCGGTGTCCAAAGAACTGACTGGCCGTATGCTCGCTACGTTGCTGGATTTCCCTTATGAGGATCGTCACAAACTCGTTGAATGGTCTGATCGTTTGTCTGGCGCGGCATCCGCCACGGGTGGAGAATTTACCGACGAAGATGTCATGTTTGATGACGCGGCAGATATGGCGAGGGCGTTCTCCAGGCTGTGGCGAGACAAGGAGGCGCGACGTGCTTCCGGCGAAGAACCCGGTTTCGATTTGATCAGTATGCTGCAGAGCAACGAAGATACAAAAGACCTGATCAATCGGCCGATGGAGTTTATCGGGAATCTGGCGCTGCTTATTGTTGGTGGAAATGATACCACTCGCAACTCGATGAGTGGTGGCGTGCTGGCTTTGAATCAGTTTCCCGAGGAATTTAGAAAACTGAAGGCAAAACCGGAGTTGATTCCGAATATGGTTTCGGAAATCATCCGTTGGCAAACCCCGTTGGCGAATATGCGCAGGGTTGCTACCCAGGATGTTGAGCTTCGTGGTCAGACCATCAAGAAAGGGGACCGGGTGTTAATGTGGTATGCCTCGGGAAACCGGGACGAACGCAAGTTCGAAAACCCTGATCAACTTATTATTGATCGCAAGGACGCGCGAAACCATATCTCTTTTGGTTACGGCATTCACCGTTGCATGGGTAACCGCTTGGCCGAGCTGCAACTTCGCATTCTGTGGGAAGAGTTACTGAAACGCTTCGAGAATATTGAAGTTGTTGGCGAGCCCGAGCGTGTGCAGTCTAACTTCGTGCGGGGCTATTCCAAATTGATGGTCAAGCTGACGGCAAAAAGTTAATGAAATGTCTGAGCGGGGTGTCGCCTGAAGCATTCGATTATGTGGTGGTCGGCGCGGGCTCTGCTGGGTGTGCGGTTGCAAGCCGTTTGTCCGAGAGCGGCCGCTATTCGGTGCTGCTGCTTGAAGCCGGACCTGAGAGCCGCGGTAACCCTTTTGTGAACATGCCGTTGGGTTTCCTGCAGCTGATGTTCAGCCGCCGATTCAATTGGCAGTTCAATACCGAACCGCAGCCCCATATGCATGACCGTGTCTTGTTCCAGCCGCGGGGCAGAATGCTTGGTGGTTCTAGTGGCATGAACGCGCAGGTCTACATCCGCGGGCATGCCTGGGACTACGACGAATGGGCGCGGCAGGGCTGTGATGGGTGGTCATACACTGATGTTCTACCTTACTTTCGTAGATCCGAACATTTCGAGCCGAAGCTGAACCCGGCCGAGGTTGAATTTCATGGCCTCGGAGGTCCGCTCAATGTTGCCGAGCGCCGTTACACCAACCCGTTAAGTGCGACCTTCGTTGAGGCAGCGAGGCAGGCAGGGTACCGGCTCAATAGGGACTTCAACGGTAGTGAGCAGGAGGGAGTGGGGTTCTACTACGCTTATCAGAAAGACGGCATGCGGTGCAGTAATGCGCGCGCCTATCTCGAACCCGCCGAGGAGCGTTCCAACCTGACGGTTCGCAGCGGCGCGCATGTTACCCGTGTGCTGCTTGATGGCACCCGTGCCACCGGTGTCGAGTACCGAAGCGCTAAGGGGCTGGTGCAGGTCAGTGCCGGGCGCGAAGTTGTGCTCTGCGGCGGAACGTTCAACTCGCCGCAATTGCTAATGTTATCCGGCATCGGTCCGCGTGAGGAGCTGTACCGGCATGGCATTGAATTGCGTCATGTCCTGGAGGGCGTTGGACAGAATCTACAGGACCATATCGACGTGTTCGTGCGCGCCAGAACGCGCAGCCGCCAGAGTATCTCGATGCATCCTAGCTACTGGCTAAAGGGCCTGGGGGCACTGCTGCAATACCTGATCGGTCGGCGCGGTGTGCTGTCCAGCAACGGCGCCGAGGCAGGCGGGTTCATCCGCTCCCGGCCGGAGGAGGCGATACCCGACCTGCAACTACACTTTGGCCCTATGCTGTACGCCGATCACGGGAGGGACATGAAGGTCGCAATGAGTGGTTATGGCTACATAGTGATGATCTACGGACTTAGGCCATTGTCGCGTGGGCGGATTGGTTTGCACAGTGCTGATCCGTTCACTGCCCCGTTGATAGATCCCAACTACATGGCCGAATCCGCCGACGTCGAGCAGCTCGTTCGCGGGGTACGTCTGGTGCGTAAGATCTTGGCGCAGCCTGCATTCTGCTTGCACCACGAAGTCGAGATGTCGCCAGGGTCGGAGCTGCAGAATGATGAGGACCTGGCCGCATGGGTGCGGCGTAGCGGCGAGTCCGCCTACCATCCAGTCGGAACCTGTAAGATGGGTGTGGATCCGATGGCGGTGGTCGATTCGCGTCTGCGAGTGCACGGCCTGCGATCCTTGAGGGTAGTTGATGCCTCTATCATGCCGACACTGGTCGGCGGTAACACCAACCAGCCGGCAACCATGATCGGCGAGAAGGGAGCCGCGATGATACTTGAGGATGCTGAGATGCTCAGCAGTTAGGCATCCTGTGCGTGCGCGATCGATATCGCGGCCTCTTGCTCACCTGCGGTGTTGGGATATGAAAATACGCTTCCAAGGCGCACAAAAGAGACAACCTATGGTTAACAAAAAGAAAGATACGACAGTCATCGTTGGTGGTGGACATGCAGCCGGTACGCTCTTGACAGCCTTGCTGCAAAAGAAATATCAGCATGAGGTAGTACTGGTGAGCGATGAGCCTCATCCTCCCTACCAGCGTCCACCTTTGTCCAAAAGTTATCTTGCAGGAGAGGTTGATCAGTCGTCTCTGTACCTGAAGCCGCGTTCGGTGTATGAGAATGCGGGGCAGCAGTTGCGGCTCGGTGTGCGCGTCGAAGGGATCGACCGATACGCGAAAAGCATCAAGTTGTCGGATCAAAGCACATTGAAATACGATCGATTGGTTCTGGCGACGGGGTCACATGTTCGTCGCCTTAAAGCGCCCGGATCAGATTTGAAAGGAATACACTATCTGCATGATATCGCTGACACCGATGCTCTGCGCAATCAATTAGTGCCGGGTAAACGCCTGGTCATCGTGGGCGGCGGTTATATTGGCCTTGAAGTGGCTGCCAGCGCTATCAAGAAAGGTGTTAATGTCACGGTCCTGGAAGCCGCCGAACGCTTGATGCAGCGTGTTACGGGGCCAGAAATGTCCACGTTTTTCTACGCCAAGCACACTGCTGCTGGCGTTGATGTGCGTCTTGGCACGGCGGTAACTGGCTTCGAAGCGGGTGATAAGGGGCGTGTGGCAGGCGTGACCTTGGCCGATGGTGGCAATGTTCCGGCTGATATCGTGCTCGTATCAATAGGTGTCATACCGGAAACTACATTGGCCGAGAACGCTGGCCTACTCTGCGATGACGGTATTGTCGTGGATGAATTTACCCGCACTGATGATCGCGACATCTTGGCAATCGGCGACTGTACCCGCCACCGGAATCTTTTTTTCGAAAAGATGCAACGGCTTGAGTCTGTTGCCAACGCGGTTGATCAAGCGCGTACGGCGGCGGCGACCTTGATGGGCGAGGAGATGCCCTACGATAGCGCACCATGGTTCTGGTCGAACCAATATGACGTCCGCTTACAGATGGTTGGGCTGTCGCAAAATCATGATCAGCGGGTGCTGCGCGGCACCACCAATGATAAGGGATTTGCGGTGTTCTATCTGCTCGAGGGCTCTGTCATTGCTGTTGACGCGGTCAATCTGCCCATTGCTTTCATGGTGGGCAAGCAGTTGGTCCAGCAACGCAAGAGCGTTAGCGCTGACGCATTGAGTAATACGGATATCGAGCTGAAGTCTTTAATCTGAAGCATGCGAAGTGCGATCAGTAACCGGTCATCCTTTCGTGGTATCCCAATAGAGATTCCGGTTTAAAGGAGGGATCCACTGGCATGGCCTCCTTGAGAGCATCGGCTGGGTAAATTGTAGTGAGATAGTTAATTTGACACTACATCTGAATGTACGATCACTCATTGGGGCCTAAGGTGGATGCCTGTGTGGAAAGGAAAATATTATAGAGTGTTGGAGTCTCTTCAGTGGGACGATCCTGGCTGTGCTGGCGATTTTCCATCGTTCGATGACTTGTCGTGAGGGCTGCGATACACTGCTACTCGCTAGGGGTTCGGGCCCCATCTTCAGGTTATTTTTGATGGGCTAACCGTGTTGGGCAACACCTTTTTCGACTTTGTACTTTTATTTAAATCAGCTGGTTAGGCTGTATTTCAGTCCGGCTTCTGTAACCGTACTGAAAGTGTAGTAATTGGTGTAGCCAGCCTCTTCCCTGTCTTGGAAATTCCACTGACTTTGCCCATAAACACCTGTGCATCAGTCGTAGCGATACTCGGGTACCTTTGTATTATTGGCGTATGCTCAACTGAGGATACCCCTGTCTGCCATTATCGCTGCTAGCCAGGGGCGAAATGCTGTGACATATCGAGTATTGGATAAGCGATACGTTGACATAAACATGGCGTGCTGAGATAGCTACCGTCAAACATCAGTCAGCGGTAGATCCCACCTGGGTGGATAAGGGGGCGGTGTCGTTACGCCCGCCCTAGCTCGCAAGTGAAGGGCAAGCGTGTCACACCAAAGCTTCAGATAACGGTCAAACAGCGCCTTGTCCGCAACGATGTGCAGGTCCTGTGCCATGCCGCGCAATAGCCATTGCGTCAACATCATCATCGAGCGCACATCGGTATCTTCCTTGGTGGCCTCCAGGTAGTGATCGGCTGCGTTACCCACGATGAAATAACTGGATGTCCAGACGCGCTGCAAAATGGCGGCGAGTTCCTGATCGTGCTGGCTGGCGGTCAGTAGCTGCATCAACGGGATGTATTCCGGTTGATCAAAGACATTTTTCCAGGCGCCAAAGATCAGCTCTTCCAGTCGGTCCTCAGAGCCGTGCAGCTTGGCAATGGCTTTGCCCAGTTGAATATATTGCTGGCGAATCAGTTGCTCGGCAGCAGCGGCAATCATGGCGGCTTTGCTGTGGAAATGGTGTAGCGGTGCTCCCCGGGAAACGCCAGCGACCTCGATGATGCGACTCACTGTCGTGCCTGCAAATCCGTCCTTCTCAAGACACGTGAGTACCGCCTGGATGATGCGTTCTCGCATGGCATCGCTACGTTGTTCCTGGGTTCGTCGCTGTGCCTTCATGACGTTATCTGCCTGTTGTCGGGTTTGCTTTCTCTGGCGTAGGATGCTGATTCTAAACGATATATAGCTTATGCGCGCGAACGATTAAAAACAAGTTGAACGTACGTATTGTAAGTTATAGAGTTCTTGTCATGTTTATGAATCAACAGTGGAAAACCTGTAATGAGTGACGTGCATGTACCGGCGGCTGTGTCGCCAATGATTCCCCGTACCCTGTTCAATGAAGACCATGAAGCGTTTCGCGCCACCGCTCGACGTTTCTTCGAGACGGAAATTGCCCCTTATCACGAGAAGTGGGAAGAGCAGCAGCATCTCGATCGCGAGCTGTGGAACAAGGCGGGTGAGCTTGGGCTGCTGTGTGCCACCATGCCCGAGGAATACGGTGGCTGCGGCGTTGACCGCCTCTACTCGATGATTCTTATGGAAGAGCAGGCCCGGGTGGGTGATTCGGCCAGCGGCTTTGCGCTGCATTCGGACATTGTTGCCAACTACATCAACAACTTTGGCTCCCATGAACAGAAAAGCCAGTGGTTGCCCAAAATGGCCACCGGTGAAGCGGTCACTGCCGTGGCCATGACCGAGCCGGGTACCGGTTCCGATCTGCAGCGCATCAAGACCACTGCCACCCTTGAGGGTGATCACTATGTGGTGAATGGCTCGAAAATCTTTATCACCAACGGTTACCTCTGTGACATGGCGGTGGTGGCGGTGCGAACCGGGCCGGCGGATCTGGGAGCACAAAGTGTATCCCTGATGATTATCGAGGCGGATCGCGAGGGCTTCTCCAAGGGCAAGCCGCTGAAGAAAGTGGGCATGCGCGGGCAGGACACCTGCGAGTTGTTCTTCGACAACGTCAAGGTGCCTAAGGAAAACCTGCTGGGCGCCGAGGGTATGGGCTTTATTGCCTTGATGAAGGAGTTGGCCTGGGAGCGGATGATGATCGCCATCATCTGTGCGTCGGCTGCCGAGCATGCGCTGGCAACCACCGTGGAATATGTGAAACAGAGGCAGGCGTTTGGCAAGCCGGTGGCGGCGTTCCAGAACACCCGTTTTGAACTGGCCGAGATGCGTTCTGAAATCCAGATTGCGCGGGTCTATGTGGATCGCTGTATGGAGTTGGTGGTGCGCAATGCCTTGTCCCCCGAGGCAGCCTGTGCGGCCAAGTACTGGGTGTCCGATTTGCTCAGTAATGTGGTTGATCGCTGTGTGCAGCTACACGGTGGCTACGGCTACATGCTCGAGTACCCCATCGCCCGCGCCTATATCGACACCCGTGCCAACCGCATCTACGGCGGCACCAACGAAATCATGAAAGAACTCATTTCCCGCTCTATCTAAAGATTTTCCCGGGCTCGCGCGGCAAGTGGGCCCGGGAATGAAAAGAGGAAAGCATCATGGCAGAACGTCGTTTTGATGATCGTGTGGCCATCGTCACCGGTGCCGGGGGCGGGTTGGGCCGCCAGCATGCACTGACCCTGGCCGAGCGCGGCTGCAAGGTGGTGGTTAACGATCTGGGTGGTAGTGCCCACGGTGATGGCAAGTCATCGTCCGCCGCAGACAAGGTGGTGGAAGAGATCCGGGCCATGGGGGGAAAAGCGGTTGCCAACTATGACTCCGTGGAAAACGGCGAGTCGATAGTGCAGACCGCCCTGGATAACTTCGGCACCGTGGACATCGTGGTCAACAATGCTGGCATCTTGCGTGATGTGAGCTTCGCCAAGATGTCGAAGCAGGACTGGGACCTGGTGCTAAAAGTCCACCTGGAAGGCTCCATGAGCGTGACCCATGCGGCCTGGCCGATCATGCGCGAGAAGGGCTATGGCCGCATCATCATGACCACCTCGGCAGCGGGCCTGTATGGCAACTTCGGTCAGGCCAACTACTGTGCCGCCAAGCTGGGACTGGCCGGGCTGGCCAACTGTCTGGCCGAGGAAGGGCGCAGCAAGAACATTCATGTGAATACCATCGCGCCGATTGCCGCCTCGCGGCTGACGGAAACCATCATGCCGCCGAATCTGCTGGAAAACCTGAAGCCGGAAGCGGTCAGCCCACTGGTGGCCTGGTTGTGTCATGAAGACTGTGAAGAGACCAAGGGCATCTTCGAAGTGGGCGCCGGTTACATCAGCAAGCTGCGCTGGGAGCGCACCCAGGGCAACAACTTCCCGCTCGGCAAGGCATTCAGCGTCGATGATGTGGCCCGTCGCTGGGACAAGATCACCGATTTTACCGACGCGGATCATCCGTCCAACGTCAACGAATCCTTCTCGCCGATCCTCGACAACATCAATAATCCGTCTCTGGGCGGCAACGAGTTCATCGATCTGGATGTGGCCAGCAAGGAAAGCGTCGAGCTGGAATCGGCCTATGATGAAAATGATTTGTCGCTGTACGCGCTGAGTGTTGGCGCCGCCCGTGACCCGCTCGATAAAGATGAACTGAAATTCGTCTACGAGCTGGGCGGCAATTTCCAGGCGTTGCCCACCTATGGCGTCATGCCGCAGATCGGCGCGATGCTGAAAGCGGCGAAGGAAGGTGCGCTGACCTTGCCGGGGATGAACTTTGGTTTTGACCGCTTACTGCATGGTGAGCAGTACACCGAGATCAAGCGGCCACTGCCGCCGCATGCCAAGCTGAAACACACCTTCAAATTCAAGAAGGCGCTGGACAAGGACCCGAACGCAGTCGTCACCTTCGCCATTACTTCCACCGACGAGAACGGTAACGAGGTGGCCTACAACGAGATGACCTCGTTCGTGAAAGGTGCCGGTGGCTGGGGCGGTGAGCGTGGCGATTCCGGCGAGATCAATGTGCCGCCCGCCCGCGAACCGGATGCGGTGATCGAGGAAAAAACCGACGCCAACCAGACATTGCTGTACCGCCTGTGCGGTGACTGGAACCCGCTGCATGCGGACCCGGCGTTTGCCAAGGCCTTTGGCTATGACAAACCGATCCTGCACGGGCTTTGTACCTTTGGTTACGCGGGCCGCCATGTGATCAAGGCGTTCAGCAATAACGATGGCCGTTACTTCAAGAGCATCAAGGTGCGCTTTGCCAAGACGGTGTTCCCGGGTGAAACCCTGGAAACACGCATGTGGAAGGAATCCGATAACCGCATCATCTTCGAAACCTGGGTGAAAGAGCGTAACGAGGTGGTGCTGAAGAATGCCGCCATCGAGCTGTTCTCCGAGATTCCGGCAGAGGCGCCGGTGCCGGAGCAGGCTTCCGCCGAGGAAGATTCTGCGCCGCAGGTGGAGCAGGCGGTGACGCCTGACGATGTGTTCGCCGCGGTGGCGACCTACATCGAGCAGAAGCCGGAACTGGTCGACCAGACCGGCACCAGTTTCCTGTTCGAGTTCAGCAATCCGGATCAGCAGTTCTTTATTGACCTGAAAAATGCACCGGGCGCGGCAGGGCCGGGCACGATTGACAAACCGGACGTGACCCTGGCACTGGACAGCGAGCACCTTTCCACCGTGTTTGGTGGCGATCTCGCTGCCGTGCAGAAACTGTTCTTCGGTGGTGAGCTGAAAATCTCCGGCAACGTGATGGCCTCCAACAAGTTGACCGTGTTGCAGGACATGGACCCGAAACTGGCCGAACAGGAACGCGACAAGCGTGTGGCTGACGGTGGTGGTTCACAAGCTGCCGCCGCACCGGTCGAATCGCAGGAGCCGACCATGGTGGATGTGTTCAGTGCCATCGGCCACTTCATCGCCGACAACCCGGACCTGATCGAGAAGACCGGCACCAGCTTCCAGTTTGCGTTCAGCAACCCGGATCAGGATTTCTATATCGATCTGAAGAATGCACCGGGCACCGCCGGGCCGGGGCAACTGGACAAGGCGGATGTGACGCTGGAACTGGATACCAAACATGCGCCGACCCTGTTTGGCGGTGACCTGGCCGCCGTGCAGAAACTGTTCTTCGGTGGCGAGCTGAAGATCGACGGCAATGTGATGGCCTCCAACAAGCTCACCGTGTTGCAGGGCATGGACCCGAAGCTGGTGGATCAGGCGCGGGACAAGCGACTGGCCTCCGGCCAGCCGGACACCGCCGCCGCGCCACCGAAAAAGCAGAAAGAACCGCAGGCGGAAAAAGTGCTGCCGCAGCTGGCGGAAAAATTGTCCGCCATCGGCGGGCAGGGTGGTGTATTGCAGATCAAGGTACAACGCCCTGACAGTGCCTGGTTTATCGACCTGTCCGATTCGTCGCCTGCTGTCTCCAGCGGCGAAAAAGACGCTGCGGCGGTGATGACACTGGACGACGGCAAGCTGGCCGATCTGATTACCGGCAAGGTGGCCTTGCGCGCCCTGTATCAGCAAGGCGACATGCGCGTGGACGGTGATCTGTCGCTGGTACGCAAACTCGAACAAATCCTGTAACACCCGAATTCGGAGAAACGACAATGAAACGTAGAGTGAATGTAATCGGTGTCGGGATGACCAAGTTTGCCAAGCCCGGTGCCAGCGATGATTACCATGTGATGGCAAAGGCTGCAGGCCTCGCCGCCATGAAGGATGCCGGCATCCAGTACAGCGATGTGGAGCAGGCGTTCTGCGGTTATGTCTACGGCGATTCCACTTGTGGTCAGCGCGCCGTGTATGAGCTGGGATTGACCGGTATTCCTGTGGTCAATGTGAACAACAACTGCTCCACCGGGTCGTCGGCCCTGTTCCTGGCCCGCCAGGCCATCGAGGGCGGCTTGGCCGAATGTGTGATTGCGCTCGGTTTCGAGAAAATGGAACGCGGGGCGCTGGGCTCCAAGTTCAATGATCGCGAAAACCCCATGAGTCAGCATGCGCAGGTGATGATGGATGCGCAGGGTTTCAACCAGGCGCCGCCGGCGGCACAGATGTTCGGTGGCGCGGGCCGCGAGTACCGGTGGCAGCACGGCACCAAACGGGAAACCTTCGGCAAGATCGCCGAGAAGGCGCGCCGCCATGCCGGCAACAACCCCTACGCGCTGTTCAACCAGGTGCTGTCGCTGGAAGAAATCATGGCGTCCGACGAGGTGTTTGATCCGCTCACCCGCTTCCAGTGCTGTCCTCCCACCTGTGGTGCCGGTGCGGCGATCCTGTGCTCGGACGAGTTCGCGAAAAAGCATGGCATTGAGAATCCGGTGTATATCGCCGCCCAGGCCATGACCACGGATTTCGCCAGCAGCTTTGACGAAAAATCCATGATCAAGATGGTCGGCTACGACATGACACGCGCGGCTGCAGAGAGTGTGTACGAGCAGGCCGGCATTGGTCCGCAAGACATCAATGTGGTCGAGTTGCATGACTGTTTTACCGCCAATGAGCTGCTCACTTATGAAGGCCTGGGTCTGTGCCCGGAAGGCGGTGCGGAGCAATTCATCTGGGATGGTGACAACACCTATGGCGGCAAGTATGTGACCAATCCATCCGGTGGCCTGCTGTCCAAGGGCCATCCGTTGGGCGCCACCGGGCTGGCGCAATGTACTGAGCTGGTGTGGCAGTTGCGCGGTCAGGCGGACAAGCGTCAGGTAGACGGTGCACGGGTGGCCTTGCAGCATAACCTCGGTCTGGGTGGTGCCTGTGTGGTAACCATGTATCGCAATGACTGAGTACCGTAAAGACTGAACTGTCACATACAGGGTGCCGGCCTGCCGGTTCGCAGGCCGGCTTCCCTGTTAAGGAGGTCCGGGATGAATGCGGTAACGACAAAAAGTAAAAGCAAGGTAGTAAAGGCCAGCTTCTCACCGCGCCGGTCTTGGCTACGCCCACGGCATTGCCCACAACTTCGGCGCCCACTATCACACGCCCCATGGCCTGGCGAATGCCA
>NZ_LWEJ01000254.1:0-38179 GCF_001635525.1 Alcanivorax sp. HI0007 | reverse complement strand
CAATCCGGCGGTCGCGGTTGAGTTTGATACCTATAATAACGGCAGCGGTTACGGTGATATTGCCAATGATCACACCGCTATTTATGACCCACAGAATTATACGGATTCATCCGGGGGCGGTGCTGCCAGCCTTTTCAGTTCCGTAGTAGACCTGGGCAATATCGAGGACGGTAACTGGCATACCGTCCAGTTGAATTGGGACCCGGTCAGTGATCAGTTGCAGTATTTCTTTGACGGTAATCTGACATCCACGGTGAATGCGGATTTTGTTAACACGGTTTTTGCCGGTGATCCGAACGTATATTTTGGATTTACCGCATCCACCGGGGGGTCTTCAAACTTGCAGAAAATCTGCGTCACCAGTGCGCCGCCCCAGGTGCTGGTGGATTATGGCGATGCCCCGATCAGTTTTGGCGAGCCATCCCATATTCTCGGTTCAAATCTGCGGCTGGGAGATGATGTGTCTCCGGATGCACTGAGCTACGACGACGTGGATGCTGCAGCGGACAATTTTGATGATGGTGTGATCTTCCCGGGTGCCCTCCCCAATCTGAGCCCCATCGAAATTTCAGTCTCCGGTGATGACGGCTACCTCCAGGGCTGGGTGGACTGGAACGGCGATGGTGTCTTCGACGAACCGCAAGAGCGTATCGCCACGGATCTCCAGGATGAGGATGGAGACGGTATTATTCTGGTGACGGCGGCGCCGAGTGATGTTGTTGTTGAGGGTGACACCTATGCACGCTTCCGCTGGTCGTCGGTGCAGGGGGTCAATGCAACGGAAGGGGCTCCAGATGGTGAAGTCGAGGACTACCTGATTACCTCCCGGTCGGTTTCCCTCTGTGAGGCGGGTTCGTCTGGTTCTGGTGGTGGCATTGCCTCCGGTGGCAATGGGCCTTTCCGCGAGGCGATTTACTGGCTGGACTGGAACTGTCTGGGCAAAAACGTTTTTCAGACAACCGACGTGATTCTGAAGAGCTGGGTGTTCGGGCCTGTGGAAATCCGCGCCACGGTATCTGATATCACAGCACCGATTGAGCCCTATACAACGGGTAGCTGGAATGGTGATCTTCTCGATAATCTTTATGTCGGGGTGAATCCCATCGGGCTGGGGAATTTCGACAATACCAATCCCTCGTTCCGTATCGATTGGGAAGTGTTTCTCGAAGGGAATCCCATCTCTGCCGAGATTATCATCGCTGATGCAGAAGACACTGATAATGGTGAAGTGATTATTTCGGAAACCAATGGCGGGCCGTGGGAGCTTTTTGCGGTTGCCCCGGGGACCAACGATCTGCAAATGCGTTTCGAGAATGGTGGCGAAAGGATGCTGCTGTCCAGTCTGCCTGCGGACGGAGTGGGCAGTTTTCTGGCAATGACACAGGGCGTTACCACCACCCGGCATACCATCAACACCGGCGGCGGACAGGCCCTGGCATTCGGGGTGTTCGTACAGAAAGACCATGGTGATATTGCCGGCGGTTACCCGGAGAGTGGCGGCCATTTCGCATCACGAGTGGCGCAAGGCGGTGGCAAGCCCACCGCCGATACGGACATCAACAATATTTCTCTGGCGACGCTGGTGGCGCCAAGGCCTTATCTGGGCCTGCTTCCTCCCGATCCGGAGGATGCCGATCAGAATTCCGCCAATGCTGATGCGGATGGTCCGGAAGAAGATGGAGTGACCTTTTCTCCGTTAATCCCCGGCAGTAATGCGGTGCTGGACATTGTGGTGACGGAAACCACGGCGGGTCAGGGTTACCTGCAAGGCTGGATTGACTGGAACCGTGACAATGATCTGAATGATGCGGGCGAGCAGGTGGCCCTGAACGTACAGGATAATGGTCCGGAAGACGCCAACCCCGCCGCGGGGGAAATTCGTCTGAATATCTTTGTACCACCCGGAGCTTTTGTTGGTGATACCTATGCCCGTTTCCGTTTCTCCGATACCCCGGATGTGCCTGACGGTGGGCTGCTGGTCATCGGTGGGGAAGTGGAAGACTACAAGGTGACGGTGGCGCCGGCGGCCACGGCAGGGCCTTTGTCCGGCTGGGTGTTTGAAGATAATGGTGTCGGCGCTACCGCTCACGATGGCCTGAAAGGCAGCGATGAACCGGGCCTGGCCAATGTGCCGGTGATCTTGTATCACGATGTGGATAATAACGGTGAGTGCAGTGACAGCGACCCGGTGCTGGCATCGACCTTTACCGATGGCGACGGTGCCTGGCAATTGGTGGCGGCGCTGGCCGATGTGGGCAAAAACGCCTGTCTGGTCACGGCGACACCGACTGGCTTGTTGTCGGTCTCGGAAAACAGCGGTGCGGCGGGTGCCGGGATTGATACCGGGGCGGCCAATGATGATGTGATGACGCTGACGGTACCGCCAACCGGTACCGTTTGGGATGGCATCCTGTTTGGCGATGCGGGGCTGCCCATCCTGGAGCCGGACCAGCAGGGCGTAGTGGCACCGGGCGGCAGCCGTTTCTACCTCCACCGCTTTACCGGCCGAAGCGCTGGTAGTGTGGATTTTGCCCTTGAGGCAGCCGCTACCAGCCCGGCCGCACCGGCCTGGAACGATACCCTGTACCGGGATGATAACTGTAACGGCGAACTGGACGGCGCCGATGCGTCCCTGCCTGTTACCGCAGTCAATGTGCAGGCCGGAGAGCAGCTTTGCCTGCTGGTGAAAGTGTTTGCGCCTGCGGATGCCCCGGTCGAGGCCCTGCACAGCCGGCCGCTGGCGGCGACCCAGAGTTATACCGGTACCGCCTTCCAGGCTGTTGCCAGGGTAACGGACACCACGCGGGTCGCTGCCGGCCAGCTGCAACTGGAAAAGCAGGTGCGCAACATTGGCCCGGACGGGGTCGCCAATTCCGGCGATGATGTGGATACGGCAGCTACCACCGCCAACCAGGCCGCGCCGGGAGACGTGCTGCGATACCGGCTGACATTCCGTAACCAGGGCACGAACGCGCTCAGCGAAGTCATCATTACCGACAGCACCCCGGCTTACAGCGCACTCAGTGCGCCAGCGGCGTGTCCGGCGTCACTGCCGGGGGGCCTCAGTGCCTGTGCCTTGTCCACACCGGATGGCAGTAATGGCATTGGCTATCAGGGCGGTCTGGAATGGCGGTTTACCGGCGAGTTGCAACCCGGTGCCCAGGGGGTGGTCAGCTATGACGTGCGGGTGAGCGAGGACTAGACCAGGCTGCGGTTCTGGCCCCTTGCCGGCCTGTGGCGGAAGGGGCGCCCGGAACCTGTCCGCCGCCGGACGACCGTGGTAGAATGCTGCAACCGGGGGCCGAGGCTCCCGGTTTTTTTGTGGCTGTCTGGCAGGAACAATGGACTTCAGCTTATTGATCAAGGCCCTGTGCCTGGTATTGGTGATCGAGGGCATTCCGCTGTTTCTGGCGCCTAATCGTGCCCGAGAGGCGGCCTTGCAGGTTGCCCGCATGCCCGGGCGAACACTGAGAATTCTGGGGCTGGTGCTGATGGTGTTGGGTGCCGGCCTGTTACTACTGATGCGGTCGTAAATGATGAACCAGGAAGAACAGTGGCTACTGCCCGACGGGGTGGAAGAGGTTCTCCCGGGGCGAGCCCGGGCCATTGAGCAATTACGCCGGCAGACGCTGGATCTTTACCAGCGCTGGGGCTATGAACTGGTTTTTCCCCCGCTGATCGAATTTCTCGAATCCCTCCTCAACGGCGCAGGCCGTGACCTGGAACGGGAAACCTTCAAGATCACCGACCAACTGACCGGCCGTCTGATGGGCGTGCGCGCGGATATCACTCCCCAGGTGGCGCGCATGGATGCCCATAGTCTGCGCCGTTCGGCTCCCTCCCGACTGTGTTACTGCTCCAGTGCCCTGCGCACCCGCCCGGCGGTGGCCGGCGCCACCCGGCTCCCTTACCAGCTGGGCGTGGAACTCTTCGGCCATGCCGGCAGCGACAGCGATCTGGAAGTGATGACCCTGCTGCTGGACACCCTGGCCCTGGCCGGGGTGGCCGATCAGGTGGTGCTGGATTTGGGGCATGTGGGCCTGTTCCGCGGGTTGCTGGACGCCTGTGAGTTGAGCGACGCGGAACAGAACCAACTGGAAGACATTTACGTGCGCAAGGCGCGGGTGGAGCTGGATGCCTTCCTGGCAGAACGCGACCTGCCAGCGCCGGCGGCTCGTGCCCTGGGGGCGCTGCCCTGGCTGGCAGGGGGCATCGGCATTCTCGACCAGGCCCGCACCCTGCTTGGTGATTTCCCCGGTGCCCTGGCCGCCCTGGATGAACTGGCTGTGCTGGCCGGCGTCCTGGATGCCCGCGGTGTGCAGCTGCACCTGGACCTGGGTGAGTTGCGGGGTTACCACTATCACACGGGTTGTGTCTTTGCCGCCTACCTGCCCGGCGAGAGCGAGCCGGTGGCCAAGGGTGGTCGTTATGACCATATCGGTGAAGTGTTTGGTCGGGCCCGCCCGGCTACCGGATTCAGTGCCGACCTGAAAATGCTGGCCGCGCGTACTGACGCCGCCGCACTCAACGGCATCCTGGCGGAAGGCTCTTTGCAAGACGCGGGCTTCGCCGACAAGGTGAGCGCCTTGCGCGATGCCGGTGAGCGGGTGGTGCTGGCGCTGACCGGAGCAGATAATGACCCGCAGGAACTGGGATGCCAGCGCCGTCTGGTGCAGGATGGCAGCCGCTGGGTAATCCAGGATATTTCCTAGGACACTTCCCCGGGGAAGTGTCTGGTACAACCTCCGGGTGGGCATTCGCCAGCCCGGGGTGAATCAAACTGTGCGTGAAGCGTGTCACGTACAAGCGTTCAATCAACAGGCAGCAAGCAATCATGGGTAAGAACGTAGTCATTCTCGGCACCCAGTGGGGTGATGAAGGCAAGGGCAAGATCGTCGATCTGCTCACCGATCAGGCCTCTCTGGTGGCCCGCTTTCAGGGCGGTCACAATGCCGGCCATACCCTGGTGATCGACGGCAAGAAAACCGTCCTGCACCTGATTCCTTCCGGCATTCTGCGCAATGACGTCCAGTGCCTGATCGGTAATGGTGTGGTGCTGGCCCTGGACGCCCTGCTCAAGGAAATCGGTGGCCTGGAAGAACAGGGTGTTCCGGTGCGTGAGCGTCTGCGTCTGTCCGCCTCCTGCCCGCTGATCCTGCCGGTACACGTGGCCCTGGATCAGGCCCGTGAAGCGGCCCGTGGCAACAAGAAGATTGGTACCACCGGTCGCGGTATCGGCCCCGCCTACGAAGACAAGGTGGCTCGCCGCGGTCTGCGTCTGGGGGATGTCTATTCCCGTGAGCGCTTTGCTGCCAAGCTTGGCGAAGTGATGGATTACCACAACTTTGTGCTGCGCAGTTATTACAATGCCGAGCCGGTGGACTTCCAGAAGACCCTGGATGAAACCCTGGCCATGGGCGAGGAAGTCCGCAGCATGGTCACCGACGTGACCACCGTGCTCCACGGTGCCCGTGAGCGTAATGAGAACATCATGTTCGAGGGCGCCCAGGGCACCCTGCTGGATATCGACCATGGCACCTACCCCTACGTGACCAGCTCCAACACCACCGCCGGCGGCGCCGCCACCGGCACCGGTTTCGGCCCGCTGTATCTGGACTATGTGTTGGGCATCACCAAGGCCTACACCACCCGGGTGGGCAGTGGTCCCTTCCCCACCGAGCTGTTCGACGAAAACGGCCGCTACCTGGCAGAGAAGGGTCACGAGTTCGGTTCCACCACTGGCCGTGCCCGCCGTTGTGGCTGGTTTGATGCGGTGGCCCTGAAGCGTTCCATCCAGATCAACTCCATTACCGGCCTGTGCCTGACCAAGCTGGATGTGCTCGACGGTCTGGAAGAAGTGAATATCTGTATCGGTTATCAGGATGCCCAGGGCAACTCCCTGACCTGTGCCTGGGATGCGGACAGCTATGAAGAGGTGAAGCCGGTCTACGAAAGCCTGCCCGGCTGGACCGAATCCACGCTGGGTGCCAAATCCGTGGATGAGCTGCCGGCCAATGCGGTGGCTTACCTGAAGCGGATCGAGGAAGTGACCGGTGCGCCCATCGATATCATTTCCACCGGCCCGGACCGTGTAGAAACCATCATCAAGCGGCACCCCTTCGCCTGATCGCCGCTTCATCACGTTCCCGGGTCCCCGCCAGGGTGCCCGGTGACGTGACCGCTTTATGCCTGTTTTTCTCCCTCCTCTCCTTCCCTGACGATTGTCTTTTGATAGACACATCCATGCATTGAAAATGACATGCGTCGTACCCCTTTCTGTCATTCGTTCTGCCTAAGCTCGGTTTCGTACTTTTACCGACTCCGTGGCCGGTGTGTCCGGCTCCAGGCAGGCAACGCAAACAGAAACAGGGAGAACAGAGATGGGCCACCATCCCGTAGAAGACAGTAACCGTTCCGACAACACCACCATCAATACTGTGCTGGAACAGCACCTTTCCCGTCGCCAGATTCTGCGTGGCGGTGCGACTGCGGCCACCATGGTGGCCGGTGCCAGTCTGGTGGCCTGTGGTGGTGACAGCAACAATCGCGGTAATGGCGGCGATGCTGGTGGCCAGGTGCCCACCGAGCTGGGCTTTGCTGCAGTTCCGCGTTCGCTTGAGGATCGCGTGGTGCTGCCGGAAGGCTACCGGGCCAGTGTTCTGATCGCCAAGGGTGATGCGCTGTTTTCTGATATTGCGGATTATCAGAACGATGGCAGCGGTGAGGATTTCGACAAGCGTTCCGGTGATGAGCACGATGGCATGGAGTACTTCGGTCTGGGTGCCGACGGGGCCTGGGATCCGAATGCGTCAGAGCGTGGTGTGTTGTGCATGAACCACGAGAATCTGGAAGATGACACCTTGCATGAGAATGGTGTGACCGCTGCCGCCGATAATGGTGGCGCCCGCCCGCAGGTAGAGATTGACCGGGAAATTCTTGCCCATGGTGTGGCATGTCTGGAAGTGGTCAAAGAGGATGGCCAGTGGCGTTACGTCAAGGATTCCGCATTCAACCGTCGTGTTACCGGCGCCACTGAAGCGGTGATTTCAGGCCCCTGCGCGGGTCATGACGCCTTGAAAACCAAACTGAGCCCTGCCGGCGACAAGGGTTTCGGCACCCTTAATAACTGTGCCAGCGGCCGCACTCCCTGGGGTACCTACCTGACCTGTGAAGAAAACTGGTTTTCTTATTTCAATCGCAACGACGCGTCTGATGCGCGCAGTGCGACCGAGAATGATTTGTTCGCGCGCTACGGCATGGGGCTGGTGAGCAAAGGCTTCTCCTATCGGGAATGGGACACTGTGGCCGGTGACATGTACCAGCGCTTCAATATCAGTGTCACTGGCGCCTCAGCCACGGAGGATTTCCGCAATGAGCCGAACACCTTTGGCTATATTGTGGAAGTCGATCCTTTCGACACCGCCAGCAAACCGGTCAAACGGACGGCCATGGGGCGCTTTGCCCATGAAGGGGCGATCTTCGCTCCCGCCGAAGCCGGCAAGCCGCTGGTCTATTACATGGGCGATGATTCTCGCAACGAATATCTCTACAAGTTCGTCAGTGCGGCCAACTGGGATCCCGCTGATGTGGGTACCGGTACGGCTGCGGGCAACAAGTACCTGGATGACGGCAAGCTGTTCGTGGCCGTGTTCAATAATGACGGCACCGGCGAGTGGAAAGAGCTGAGCGTTGGGGTCAATGGGCTGGATGCAATGAACCTCCTGTATCCTTTCTCCAGTCAGGGGGATGTGATGCTGGCGACTCGCCTTGCCGCAGATCACGTCGGTGCGACCAAAATGGATCGCCCGGAGTGGGCAGCTGTCAACCCGATCAATGGTGAGTGCTACCTTACCCTGACCAACAACCGCGGCAGCAATCGTAATCCGGATACCGTTGACGGGCCCAACCCGCGTACCTATGGCGGCTCGGGTGGCAACCCCAACGGCCATATCATCCGTTGGCGCGAAGAGGGCGGCGACCATAGCGCGACCCGCTTCGATTGGGATGTGTTCCTGTTCGGGTCCCCTGCTGACAAGGATGCCCAGAGCATCAACCTGTCCGGCCTGACTGCGGACAATGATTTCTCCAGCCCGGACGGTCTCTACTTCGACCATCGTGGTTTGCTGTGGATTCAGACGGATGATGGCGCTTACCGCGATACCGTGAATAACCAGATGCTGGTGGCTATTCCGGGAGAAGTGGGTGATGGCGGCATGCTGACCTTTACCAATGATTTTGGTGGTGAGGAAAACACCACCTTCGTTGGCAAGGATGCGTCCGCGGTGGACCTGCGCCGTTTCCTGGTTGGTCCCAAGGGTTGCGAGATTACCGGTATCACCATGACCCCGGATGGCCGCAGCCTGTTCATCAATGTGCAGCACCCCGGTGAAGGGGGCTCTGCCGCCAACTTCAATACGGATGTGAGCACCTGGCCCAACCCCAACGGCGATGCCCTGGCGCTGGGTAATGGCGTCAGTCGTCCCCGCTCGGCCACCATCGTGATCACCCGCGAAGACAATGGTGAGATCGCGGTGTAGGTGAGTCGATGCAACACCAAAACCGCCCACCCTGTGTGGGCGGTTTTTCTTTTTCTGTGGCCTGTTTTTTTAAAAGGCAACAGGTGCTGCCGGGGTGGTGTGTTGCTGTCATCCCGGAGTCATGCAGAGCCATGACAATGCAGATTATCCCATCAGGCAAACACAGGTGAATCCCATGCTTTCCGGTATCAGTCTCTGGCAACTTCTTATTGTTCTGGTCATCGTCATCATGCTGTTCGGTACCAAGCGTATCCGCAGTCTTGGTTCGGATCTGGGTGGCGCTTTCAAGGGCTTCCGTGATGCCGTAAAGGATGGCGAAAAAAGCCTGGAATCGGAGCAGGGTGACCAGGGCTCATTGGTCTCCAGTGACATGAACAAGCAGAAAGATACGGTACGGAGCTGACAGGAACATGTTCGACTTCGGTTTCATGGAAATACTGCTGGTTTGCGTGGTGGCGCTGGTGGTGCTGGGGCCGGAAAAGCTGCCCAGGCTGGTGCGCACCCTGGGCCAGTGGGTGGGGCGAGGGCGAGCAATGATGAAGCAGATGCAGCAACAGCTGGAGAATGAGGCGCGCAACCTGGATATGAAAGAGCGGCGCGAAAAGATCCAGCGTGAGTTGGCATTGTTGCAGGGCAATCCGGTTGAAAAGGAAGCGGCACAGAAGTCGCTACCGTTGAAAGACGTGGAATCCCCATGAATGCCATGCCGCTGACTCGCCATTTGCTGGAATTGCGCCAGCGGCTGCTGCGTTCGGTGATTGCCATCGTGCTGGTCTTTATTCCCCTGTTCATGTTTGCCGGGGAGATTTATACCCACCTGGCGCAGCCTCTCATGCAGGCCTTGCCTGAGGGTGGCAGCATGATCGCCACGGATGTGACCGCGCCATTTCTGGTGCCCTTCAAGCTGGCGTTGTATTTGAGCATGTTGCTGGCCATGCCGTTTCTGTTGCATCAATGCTGGAGCTTTGTGTCGCCGGGGCTGTATCGGCGAGAGAAACGTTTTGCGCGACCGCTACTGTTTGCCAGCGTGTTGTTGTTCTATCTCGGTGCCCTGTTTGCCTGGTTCGTGGTCATGCCGTTGTTGTTTGCCTTCTTTATTTCGGTGGCCCCGGAGGGGGTCGCGGTGATGACAGATATCGGCGCCTGGCTGGGCTTCACCATGACATTTGTCATGGCGTTCGGTATGGCATTCGAGTTGCCGGTTGCGGTGGTGTTGCTGGTGGCGTCCGGCATAACCACGCCGGCCGCCTTGTCGGCGGCACGGGCCTATGTGGTGGTGGGGTGTTTTGTGGCAGGCATGCTGCTTACGCCGCCGGACATTATTTCCCAGAGCTTGCTGGCTATTCCCATGTGGGGCTTGTTTGAAGCAGGGCTGCTGTGTTCGCGCTGGGTGCAGCCTTTGGCCGAAGACAGTGAGGCCCTGACCTGAAATGTCGCCCTGCCGAACGTGGATGGGCAGGGCGCGGAACAGGGCCGGGCAGTGATCTGAGCCAGGTTGACCGGGTGGCCGCCTTGCGTTCCAGCAATGCGCCCTCGGCTGGCAGGGTTACTTGCGGCGGCGGGTAATAATGATCAGTGCCACGGTGATGCCCACCACGGCAGCCGGAAACACCAGCAGGTAGCGTTTGCGGCTGGCTTCTTTCTCGCGCTGGGCGTCGGCCTGCTGGATGGCGGGATGTTTGGCACTATCCGCTTCGGCGTAGGTGGCAACCGGTGCCAGGAACAGGCTGGTGGCCAATACGACGGTGGCGATCAGGGAACGTAGGATTTTCATGGCTTTCTGCACCTTGGCTCTGGGACGGCTGGCGGTGTTTGGCCTGAAACGAAAAAGGGCCCCCGTCTGGGAGCCCTTTGAATTGGTGCCGAGGAGAGGACTTGAACCTCCACGGGGTTGCCCCCACTAGCACCTGAAGCTAGCGTGTCTACCAATTTCACCACCTCGGCGTTTCGTGCTGTACCGGACCCTTGTAGATAAGGTAAAGTTTCTTACCGTTTCCGGTCGGTTCATCGCGAAAGCGCGTGCATTCTAGTATATGATGGCCGGATGTCAAACCCTCTTTCCGAAAAAAGTTTAATGCCCCCTAAAAAACGTTACCGCGACCCCCATGCCGATCGTGAGGCCGAAAATTACGAGAACCCCGTCCCCAGCCGGGAGCTGATCCTGGAAGTGCTCAACGACCATGGCAAGCCCATGGAGTTCGAGCAAATCGCCTCCCTGCTGGAGGTGGATGAAGACGGAGAAGTCGGTCTCGAGCGCCGCCTGAAGGCCATGCTTCGTGATGCCCAGCTGGTGCAGAACCGCAATGGCAAGCTGGGTGTGGTGTCGCGCATGGACCTGATTCCCGGTCGTGTGCAGGGCCACAAGGACGGTTTCGGCTTCCTGATTCCGGATGACAAGACCCAGAGCGACCTGTTCCTCGGCCCACGGCAGATGGAAAAGGTCATGGACGGGGACCGGGTTCTGGTCAGTGATGCCGGTTACAACCGCTTCGGCAAGAAAGAAGCCCGTATCGTGGAGATTACCGAGCGGGTCGCCACCGAAGTGGTGGGCCGCTACCGCCGTGAGGCCGGTATCAGCTTCGTGGAACCGGAAAACCGCCGTATCACCAAGGAAGTGCTGGTGGAGGACAAGAACGGCCTCCAGCCCAACCCGGGCGACCACGTGCGCGCCACGATTACCCAGTACCCCAGCCGCGATCACCATGTGCTGGTGCGTCTGGAGGAAATTATTGCCACGCCGGACCAGGCCGGCATGGAAATCGAAGTGGCCCTGCGCCGTTTCGAGATCCCCCATGTCTGGCCGGAGGGAGTGGAAGCCGAGGCCGAGCGGTTCGGCGACAGCGTCCCCCACAAGGCCAAGGCCCACCGGGTCGATCTCCGTGATCTGCCACTGGTCACCATTGATGACGAGACCGCCCGGGATTTTGACGATGCGGTCTATGTGGAGCGCCGCCCCCGGGGTGGTTGGCGTCTGATCGTCGCCATCGCCGATGTCAGCCATTATGTGCATCCCGGTTCCGCGCTGGATCGGGAAGCGGCTACCCGGGGCAACTCGGTGTACTTCCCCAACCGGGTGGTTCCGATGCTGCCAGAGGCCCTGTCAAACGGCCTTTGCTCGCTCAACCCCCATGTGGACCGGTTGTGCCTGTACTGCGACATGAAAATTTCTGCCAACGGCCGCCTGACCCGCTTCGTGTTCCGCGAAGGGGTGATGCGTTCACGGCACCGCCTGACCTACAACAAGGTCGGCGCCATGATCGAGGAACCGGATTCCCAGCTGGCCCAGGACACCGTGGCCAGTCTGGACGACGAATCCCTGGACATGATCTGGTCATTCCATGAAATGTTCCTGGCCCTGCGCAAGCGCCGGGCGGAACGGGGTGCCATCGACTTCGACAGCGATGACACCCGTATCATCTACGATGAAAACCAGAAGATTCAGGCCATTGTGCCGGTGACCCGCAACGTGGCGCACATCATGATCGAGGAGGCCATGCTGGCCGCCAACATCTGCTCCGCCAAGCTGCTGGAGAAGGCCGGCGTGCCGGCCCTGTTCCGTAACCACGAGCCCCCCAAGGAAGAGCGACTGAGCAAGTTGCAGCAATTCCTGGGTGGCCTGGGCCTGAGCCTGGCCTGGTCCGAAGGGGCGCCCCGGCCCCATGTCTATCAGGATTTGCGCGAGCAGATCCTGGAGCGCCCGGATCGCAACGTGATCCAGACGATGATGTTGCGTTCCATGACCCAGGCCAAATACGAAGCCGAGAACAAGGGGCACTTCGGGCTGGCCTACAAGGCCTATACCCATTTCACCTCGCCGATTCGCCGTTACCCGGACCTGCTGGTGCACCGGGCCATCCGCTTCCTGATCCGCAGTGAGGGTGAGCCCAATCACGTGGACAATCCCGGCAAGCTGCCGAAGATTCCCCGCGAGAAGATCATTCCCTACAGCCAGGCGGACATGGTGGCCATTGGTGAGCAGTGCTCCATGACCGAGCGCCGGGCAGACGATGCCACCCGTGATGTGGTGTCCTGGCTCAAGTGTCAGTTCATGGAATCGCACATTGGTGATGTGTTCGAAGGCGTGATCAGTGGCGTGGCCAACTTTGGTCTGTTTGTGCAGCTCAATGAACTGCATATCGACGGTCTGGTGCACGTGGCCAATCTGGACAGCGACTACTACCACTTCGACGAGGTCAATCTGACCCTCACCGGGGAAAGCAGTGGCCGCAAATTCGGGCTTGGTGATGGGGTGACCGTGCGGGTAGCGGCAGTGCATACCGAGGACCGCAAGATTGACCTTCAGCTGGAATCCTCCACCCCGTCCGGCAAGGGGCGCCCCAAGGGCGGCAGCAAGAAAGCCGGTGGCGGTAACCGCAGAGGCGGCACCAGCGAACGGGAAAAGCTGGCCAAGGGCGAGATTCCCAAGCCCAAGGCCAAGCGCAAGGGCCCGCCCCGCGGCAAGAAGGCGGCCCGGCGAAGCAAGAAAAGCTAGAAAGCCCGTCAATAACTCCTTGCCAATCAGGCTTTCGGGCCGGTTCGCAATCCGGGCCTTCAGGTCACGCTGAGAGTGCATGGAGTTATTCAGGGGGTCCCTAACCCTCTGCAGGCGCGGCGCGCGCTCTGCTCTGCGAGTATGAGCCGTGAACATTCCGGGGTCCCGGGTGTTCGCGACCCGGGCGCCGCTCCTGCAGCGTTATTTTTTCACCGCGTATGGCGCGGTGCATGAAGCGTGCAGGCGTCCCAATGAGCAAACCCCAGAAACCCCTGATGTATTCCGGCTTCCATGCGGTGGACGCCCTGTTGCGGCATCGCCCGGAGGCGGTGCTTGAGCTGTTTGTGCAGGACAGCCGTGCCGAGCGTGAGGAGCCCCGCCTGGCGGCCATGATACAGTCGGCCCGGGATTTCGGCATTGCGGTACAGCGTGCCCGGCGGGAGGTGCTGGAAAAGCACGCGGGTCCTCAGCATCAGGGCATCGTGGCCCGGGCGCGACCGCGCAAACCCGGTGATGAGAGTGGTCTGCTCAAGTGGCTGGATGGCAAGCCCGCCCGCCCCTGGCTGCTGATTCTGGAGAACGTCACGGATCCCCATAATCTGGGGGCCTGCCTGCGCAGTGCCGATGCGGCCGGGGTGGATGCGGTGATTGTTCCGCGTCGCAACGCTGCCGGGCTCACCCCGGTGGCCTGTCGTACCGCGGTGGGAGCGGCGGAAAGCCTGGCGTATTACGAAGTGGGCAACTTGGCCAACCTGCTGGATCAGCTGCGGGAAAGAGGGGTCTGGGTAGTCGGTACCGCCCTCGAGGAGCGCAGTGAGTCCCTGTTTGCGTTCCAGGCCCCGGATGCCCTGGCCGTCGTGATGGGGGCGGAAGGTGCCGGCCTGAAACGGCTGACCCGGGACAAGTGCGACCAGCTACTGGAAATTCCCATGGCTGGGGAAGTGCAGAGCCTGAACGTGTCCGTGGCCACGGGGGTGATGCTGTTTCATGTACGGGCGCAGCGGGAGAGCAGTGAATAGTTACCAGTTACCAGTTAACAGTGAATAGTTGCGCGAGCAACGGTTTTCGGTTTTCCAAACGCATGGGGCCGCGACCAGATTCTGGTCGCGGCCTCATGCGTTTGGAAGCCACAAGACTGACCCGCGATTAACTATTCACTGTTCACTATTAACTGCTACCGCAGCTCAGCCTGGTTGACGACGGTTTCGCGTTCCAGTGTGGGCAGTGGTAGCGGGGTGCGGCGGGCGGAGAGTTCCCGCTGGATGCGCACGTTGTCCTCCAGCAATATCTCGGGGATTTCATCATCGTGGTTGTCCGGCAAAGTGCCGGGCACGCTGAGCGCCTTGTCGGCCAGTTGCTGGCCGGGCAGGGGCGCCAGCGGGAAACTGACATGGGTGGTGCGGTTGAAGCGGATCGGTTCCCGGTAGGTGGGCTGTACATAGCCATGGGCATTGCGCACGGCGGTATCCAGGTCCTCAGGGCCGGTGACATGGTGCCAATCGTTGGGTGTACTGGGTCGGGGCGGGGTAATGGACTCACCGCGGGACAGCCTGGCGGTCAGGCGGGTTTTGCGTTGCTGCCAGGCCAGCAAGTCGGTGACGAACTGGTCCTGACGGCGGTAGTTCTGGATGTCCGGGCGTGGCCCCAGGGCCTGCTCAAGAGCCTGTTGCTGACCTTGGCTCAGCCCGTTGTCACCGGACGCCAACGTGGCCGCTGGCAACATCGGGCCCAGCAGGGCAAGAAAGGCAATAAAGCGGATCAGGGTCATGATGTGCTCCGGGGGTCCTCTCTTTCGTGTCTCCGGCGGCGCTAGGGGGAACTGTCGCAGCCGCTGCTCAAACAGCTTTCCACTTCAATGATGCCAGTGGTCAGCACGGCCTCATCGTTCAGATCCAGATAGAGCATCAGGTTGCCGTTGCGGGATATCTCGACGATGGCATTGGGATTGCTGGCCAGCAGGGTGGCCAGGTCTGCCTTGCGCTCTTCGTTAAACAGGTTTCGGTAAAGCTGTTCGGTGAGCAGATTTCTGGCGTCACCGCCGTCGTTCAGCCCGTCCAGTTGCATGCCGACAATGGTCATGGGCAGCACCAGGGGGGTATCGGAGCCGGCATTGCCGAGCAGGGTGCGGATATGCTCCCCCGACAGGGAGTTGCCGGGCAGGGCGGGCAGGCCAAAGCTCTGCGAGGTGGACCGGTCGTACCAGGTTCGGTTGCGCTGATAATCAATGGGGCTCAGGCGCTCGGTACGGGCCAGGGCGCTGTCCAGGGTTTCCGGCTGCTCGATCACGGTGGGGTCACTGCTGGTCACCGGCTCCGGCTGATAATCCTGGGGGCAGGCGGCCTGATGGGCGGCCCGGCTGCGATTGGCTTGCTTGTACTGCATGACCTGCAACAGGAAATCCGAGTAATCCGGGTAATCCTCGAGGGCTGGCTTGCTTGGTACGGACACCGGGCTGCCACAGGGTGGCGGGGCCGGTTCCTGGGCGGACAGGGGGCTCAGCAGAAAAATGCTGCACAGGCCGGTGGCCAGAGCGCTGAATTTCATGGTCGTATCCCGTTCTTGTTGTTTTCCCCTGTATTTCAGGGGCTTAGGGTTAACGACGCTTCTTGTAAGCGTTTGTAGCGTTTTGTTTCTTCTGAGCATACGTCCGTCTTTGCCGGATGGCAACGGATATACCTTGAGGAAGGGGCGTGCTATGGGATAGAATCGCGCGCTTCCTGCGTCCGACAGGGATTAACTGTCGGGCAGGTCTCCTTGCTTCACCGTCACGCCTATGCGGATGGGAAGCTGAATTGATGCCGTGAGGTATCGCAACCGTAAGGAGCTAATATGCGTCATTACGAAGTTGTGTTCCTGGTTCACCCGGACCAGAGCGAACAGGTGCCGGCCATGATCGAGCGTTACAGCGCGATCGTGACTGATGGTAAGGGCACCATCCACCGTCTTGAAGATTGGGGTCGTCGTCAGCTGGCTTACCCGATCAACAAGATCCACAAAGCCCACTACGTGATGCTGAACATCGAATGTGACGGCGAGACCCTGGGCGAGCTGGAAAACACTTTCCGCTTTAACGATGCCGTAATCCGTCACCTCGTGATTCGTCGCGACAATGCCGTTACCGAGCCGTCGCCGCTGGCGAAGAACGACGAGAAGGAGGGGGCTGCCAGCTGATTTTGGAAAGCAATCGCTGTGAACTCACCGGTGTAATCGTCACGTTGGAAAAAGTGGCACTGACACCGGCTGGGGTACCCCGTCAACGCCTGTGGCTGGAGCATCGCTCCCGGCAACTGGAAGACGGCCATCCCAGAGAGGTCCAGGCTCGCATTGCCGTGATACTGGCAGGCGGGATGACCCGACAGGCCCAGGGCCTGAAAGAAGGTCAGCGCATTAAAGTGACCGGCTGCCTGAGTCGCGCCGGTTACAAAGGTGATGCCCGGGATCGTTTGCAACTGATTGCCCAGACGCTGGACACCCTCAACCAGGATTAGAGAGGAGATTATCCAATGGCCCGTTTTTATCGCCGCCGCAAGTTCTGCCGCTTTACCGCGGAAGGTGTTGAGTACATCGATTACAAAGATCTCGACACCCTGAAAGCCTACATCACCGAAACCGGCAAGATCGTGCCCAGCCGTATCACCGGCACCAAGGCACGTTATCAGCGTCAGCTGGCCTCTGCGATCAAGCAGGCCCGCTTCCTGGCGCTGCTGCCGTACACTGACAGCCACGACAATTAAGCCGAGGGGACCATCATGCAAGTGATCCTGCTGGAAACGATCAAGAACCTGGGCGACCTGGGTGCTGTGGTGGATGTACGTTCCGGTTACGGCCGTAACTTCCTGATCCCGCAAGGCAAAGCCCTGCCGGCCACCAAAGACAACCTGGCCGAAGTGGAACAGCGCCGCGCCGAGCTCGAGAAGCACGCCGCCGAGCAGCTGGCCGCTGCCCAGGAGCGTGGTGAAAAACTGAACGAAGCCAGCGTAACCGTGTCCTCCAAGGCCGGTGACGAAGGCAAGCTGTTCGGTTCCGTGGGTACCCGCGACATCGCCGAAGCCATTACCGCTGCCACCGGCGTGGAAGTGGAAAAATCGGAAGTGAAGCTGCCCCACGGCGCGCTGCGCAACACCGGTGAGTACGAAATCGACGTGGTTCTCCACGCCGACGTGACCGTGACCATCAAGCTGGCTGTGGTTCCTGCCGAGTAATCGACAGTTGACCGACAGCCGGTTTGCCCCTTGCGGGGCGCGGTGACAGAATCAGGGCATTGTCCGCGAGGGCAGTGCCCTTTTTCGTTGCAGAGCAGTTCAAAGTTGAAAGTTTAAAGCTAAAACGCGGGTAGCACTGGCAGTTTTTGTATGTTGGAGTCCGCGACTTGAGCCATTTCGCGGTCCGCAGCCTTTCGCTGCTGACGCGTGCCTTGATGGCGTTTCAACTTTAAACTTTGAACTTTCAACTCACAGTCCCATGAGTGCTGGTATTCCCGATGAACGAACCTTTGCCGCTGGATAAACACCTGCCGGAAAACCTCCGGATTCCCCCCAATTCCCTGGAAGCGGAACAGGCCATTCTCGGTGGTCTGCTTCTCAATAACAGTGCCTGGGATGATGTGGCGGAACGCGTGGGTGCCCGCGATTTCTACCGCAAGGCTCACCGGCAGATTTTTGAGGTGATTGCGCAGCTGGTGGAAGAGGAGAATCCCTGTGACCTGGTCACCGTCTCCCAGGCCCTGACCCAGTTGGGGCAGCTGGAGGGGATTGGCGGCATGACCTATCTCTCCGAGCTGGCGCGCAATACACCCAGTGCGGCGAATATCACCGCCTATGCGGAAATTGTCCGCGAGCGGAGCATTCTGCGGCAGCTGATCAATGTGTCCCATGATGTGGCCGACAGTGCGTTCAAGCCGGAAGGGCGCAAATCCCTGGAAATTCTCGACAAGGCGGAATCCGCCATTTTCGAGATTGCCGAGCAGCAGAAGAAAGGCTCGGGCCCCCAGGACATCAAATCGGTCCTCAAGAAAACCGTGGATCGCATTGATGAGCTCTACAAGAACAAGAGTGCCATCACCGGGGTGACGACCGGGTTTGATGAACTGGACAAGATGACCGGTGGCTTGCAGCCCTCGGACATGATCGTGATCGCCGGTCGTCCTTCCATGGGTAAGACCACCTTTGCCATGAACCTGTGCGAGAACGTGGCGATCAAGGCGGGGAAGCCAGTGCTG
Source organism: Alcanivorax sp. HI0007 (assembly GCF_001635525.1). Lineage (NCBI taxonomy): Bacteria > Pseudomonadati > Pseudomonadota > Gammaproteobacteria > Oceanospirillales > Alcanivoracaceae > Alcanivorax > Alcanivorax sp. HI0007. The sequence continues at coordinate 19,932 of NZ_LWEJ01000254.1, read as the reverse complement.
GTGTTCTCCATGGAGATGCCCGCCGATTCCATCGTCATGCGGATGCTGGCGTCCCTGGGCCGCATTAACCAGACATCCATTCGTTCCGGTCAGCTGGAAAAGGATGACTGGCCGCGGATTACCTCTGCCATTCATATGCTCAGTGAGCAAAAGTTCTTTATCGATGACACGCCCGCGCTCAGCCCGCTGGAAATGCGCGCTCGGGCCCGCCGAGTTGCCCGCGAATGCGGTGGCGAACTGGGGGCGATCATGGTGGATTACCTGCAGCTGATGCAGGTGCCGGGGGTGGATAACCGGGTAAATGAAATCTCCGAGATCTCCCGCTCGCTGAAAGGCCTGGCCAAGGAGCTGAATTGTCCGGTACTGGCGCTGTCGCAGCTTAACCGCTCCCTTGAACAGCGCCCCAACAAGCGGCCGGTAATGTCGGATTTGCGGGAATCCGGGGCGATCGAGCAGGATGCTGACTTGATTACGTTCCTGTACCGGGACGAGGTGTATAACAAGGACACCAACGAAAAAGGTGTTGCCGAGGTGATCATCGGCAAGCAGCGTAACGGCCCTATCGGCACGGTCCGGCTGGCCTTCCAGGGGCAATTTTCGCGTTTTGATGATCTGGCGCCGGAATACTATGCCCAGCTGGCATCGATGGATGAGTGAGCGAGTTGCAAATTTCACAAGGCAAAATCCAGGGAGAGCGCGGCTGCGGGTTGTTCAATCCGGTTGAGGCCTGGCGGTTTGGGAGCGTCCCGTTGTGAGAGGAACCCGTATCGAAATCCGCCCCGGGGCGCTCCGGCATAACGCCAGTCGGGCGACAGCTCTGGCGCAGGGCGCTCAGGTGTTTGCCATGGTCAAGGCCAATGGTTATGGCCATGGGCTGGTGTTGGCCGCAGACGCCATGGCCGGGGAGGTGGATGGCTTCGGTGTGGCGGTGCTGGAAGAGGCCCGGGTTCTGCGCGAACACGGCGTCAGCGCCCCGATTCTGGTGGCGGAGGGGTTTTTCGACCGGGACGAGCTTGAGCAGGCCCGGGCGCTGTCGCTGGAAGTGGTGGTGCACTCTGCCTGGCAAGTGGCCCTGTTGCTCGAGCATCCTGGTCCGCTGCGTATCTGGTTGAAGCTGAACACGGGAATGAACCGGCTGGGCCTGCGTCCGGACATGGCGCTGGAAGCGGCGCAGCAGCTGATCGCTGCCGGGATGACGCCGGTGGGCGTGATGACCCATTTTGCCTGTGCGGACGACACCGAAGATGGTCGTACGGAGAGTCAGCTGCGCCAGGCCGTTCAGGTTGCCGATGCCCTGGGGTTGCCCCTGTCTACGGCCAACTCCGCGGCGCTGATCCGTTACCCCCATGCCCGGGCCCAGCGTGTGCGGCCAGGCATCATGTTGTATGGATCGTCGCCGTTCGACTGGCAAAGCGCCGCACAACTGGCGCTGAGGGTGAGTCACCGTTTCACCGCCCGTCTGATTGCCATCAACCAGATTCAGCCCGGTGACACGGTGGGGTACGGTGCCACCTGGACCGCCGAACGCCCCGGTCGTATCGGCGTGGTAGCCGCCGGTTACGGTGATGGCTATCCGCGCCACGCTCCCAGCGGGACTCCCGTCGCCGTCAATGGCCAGCCCACCGTGCTGGTGGGTCGTGTCTCCATGGATATGCTGACGATTGACCTGACCGGCATCCAGGCCGACATTGGTGATGAGGTCGAGCTGTGGGGCGATGCCGTGGACGTGGACAAGGTCGCCCGCGCCTGTGGCACCATCAGCTATGAGCTGTTCTGCCAGATCACCGGTCGGCCGGAATGCGTCATCGTTTGATTCGACGCCGCTGTAGGAGCACCGCCTGAGGTGCGAATCCGAGCGTTAGCGAGTAACGAGTTTCGAGTTGCGAAAAGCACAATCCAAACCGATCAAGCCTGATGGGTTTGGTTTTCGAAACTCGCTTCTCGAAACTCGGGTGTGTTCGTACCTCAAGCGATGTTATTCGATGCGCTCACCCCTCTGGGGCCGCACTCCGTGCGTTACTCCGCTGCGCTAGGTTCCTGCAGCGACTACCGTAGAGAGTAATACACAAGAAGGAATTGTTTTGGCCAAGAAAAAAACCGCCTTTGTCTGTACGGATTGTGGTGCTGATTTCCCCAAGTGGCAGGGGCAGTGCCCGGCCTGTGGTGCCTGGAATACGCTGCAGGAATTCGTGCATGATCCGGCGACGCCCATGTCAAAAGGGGCCGGCAGCCGTGGCGGGTTTTCCGGGCAGCTGTCCGAGGTGCAAAACCTGGACGAGATTGTGCTGGCGGAAACCCCGCGCATCAGTTCCGGCATGGGGGAGCTGGACCGGGTGCTGGGTGGCGGCCTGGTGCCGGGCTCGGCCATTCTGATTGGCGGTCACCCCGGCGCCGGCAAGTCGACCCTTCTGCTGCAGACCCTGTGCAAGCTGGCGTCCTCCCAGAAGTGTCTCTACATCACCGGTGAGGAATCCCTGTCCCAGGTGGCCATGCGGGCGGACCGCCTCAAGTTGCCCAAGGAACAGCTGCGGCTGGCGGCAGAGACGGATGTGGAGCAGATCCTGGATCTGGCCCGCAAGGAACAGCCACGGGTGCTGGTGGTGGATTCCATCCAGGTCATGTTCCTGGCCGCCCTGCAATCCGCTCCCGGCAGTGTGGCCCAGGTGCGTGAGTGCGCCGCCGCGCTCACCCGCTTTGCCAAACAGACCGGTACCGTGCTGCTGCTGGTGGGGCATGTCACCAAGGACGGCACTCTGGCCGGGCCCAAGGTGCTGGAGCATATGATCGACTGCTCACTGATGCTGGAAGGCTCCACGGATTCCCGTTTCCGTACCCTGCGTGGCTTGAAGAACCGTTTCGGGGCGGTGAACGAGCTGGGCGTTTTTGCCATGACCGGCGAGGGCCTGAAGGAAGTGAAGAACCCCTCTGCCATCTTCCTCAACCGGGCGGATGAGATCGCCTCCGGTTCCCTGGTGACGGTGGTCTGGGAAGGCACTCGGCCCTTGCTGGTGGAGTTGCAGGCGCTGGTGGATGCCTCCCATTTCGGTAATCCGCGACGGGTCTGTGTGGGTCTGGAAGCCAACCGGCTTGCCATGTTGCTGGCGGTGCTGCATCGCCATGGTGGCATACAGGTGGGCGACCAGGATGTGTTCATGAATGTGGTGGGTGGCGTCAAGGTCACTGAAACCGCCGCCGACCTGGCCCAGGTGCTGGCCATTGTTTCCAGCTTCCGGGACCGGGCACTGGGTCGGGAATTGGTGGTGTTTGGCGAGGTGGGCCTGTCCGGCGAAATCCGCCCGGTGCCCCAGGGCCAGGAGCGGCTCTACGAAGCCGTCAAACACGGTTTCAAGAAAGCCATCGTGCCCAAAGCCAATCTGCCCCGTCAGCTACCGGAAGGGGTGGAGGTGATTGGGGTGAGTACGGTGGCGCAGGCGTTGGAATACTTGTAGGGCAATTAATAGTTAATAATGAATAATTAATAACTCGCGATTCTGTTTTGTGGGTTTTGTAATGCAAGAGGCCGCGACCATCCCTGGGGCGCGGCCTCTTGCGTTGAGAAAAACCAAAGCCGCTGCTCGCGCAACTATTAATTATTCATTATTAACTATTAATTATGTTTTGGATGCAGCGTCACCCGATCTCCCTGCGCCCAGCACCAGGCGTCGACGATATCGAAGAACAGACTGATCGCGTTGACCATCACGACGGCCACGGTGAAGGCCCATTGCGTGGGAGTGAGGAAGTCGTCTCCCCAGATGCCGGCTAGCTGGCCGAGCAACCCCATTTCCAGCGGAATCCAGGCGAGTAGATGAACCAGGGACATGTCCTTGTTCATGCCGCCGTGGTGCCACATGAGCGAAAAATTGACCGTCAGCACCAGTAGCAGGGCCAGAGCGGTGGCCTGGCCACTGAAGCTGTCCAGAAACAGCAGGCTGGCACCGTTCAGTGGCATCAGAACCAGTAGCACCCAGCCCTGCAGCCACGGCGGTAAATTCCGGAACGAGTACCAAATGCCCAGTAGGCGGTGCGACGCGGTGTGGCCTTCCATGACTCTTCTCCTGCGGGCTTATTGATTCAGTGACCAGTCATAATCCAGAAACTGTATCTTCAGGGTCTCATCGTCCAGTGACTTTCGGTGGTCGGTGGGTATCTCCAGCGTATCCGCATACTGCAAAAGGTAATGGTGCAGGCTGCCGGCGGCATCCACGAAATCCTCTTCGTACCAGTCGAAAATCTTCGACACTTCCAGGCGTGGCCCTGTCTTGTTGAAGCGATTGCGCTGGCGATCGGAAAGAAAGCGGCGGGTACTGTCGGCCAGTTGTTGTTCCAGTGTCTCTGCACGATAGGCTTCCGGTCGCAGTGCCGGGCAGCCCACCGAGGCGCAGTTGACTGCAAAGTGAATGCGGGGGTCCATCAGCGCCGGGTTGCCCCGAATCATCTCATGCTCCACTTCATCCAGGGTGCGAGTTTCCCCCAGCAGGGTAAAGAAACGTTGATCCCAGGGGCCGGAGAAAAAAGAGCCGATATCACGGATGGAGTCGGGCAGGGAATCCTGGCGCAGGATCAGATCGATGGTAAAGGCATTGTAGGCGTTGATCAGAAATGCCAGTTGTTCGTCCTGTGACCAGCGCTGGAAGTTGGCACCGGAGACCTGCGACAGGGCTTGCAGGTACTGGTCCAGTGCGGCCCGATTAGCCTGGAAACCGGGGTAATCCACACTGGTGGCAACCCCGCTCCGTTGCCACTGAACATGCTCAGCCAGCAACCGGTCCCAGCGCTGGTGATCAAAGGCAAGGAGTGGGCTGGCAACCAATAACAGTAACGGTAGCAGTAAACGCGCAATCATCATGTCTCCTCTGGCGTTGCCGATGGCGAGACGCCTAACGTCGCCAGTTATGGAAGCGTTCTACCCAGCGCAATACCCCCTCGGGCTTGTGGGCTTTCTTCCATTCGCCGGCAGCAAACTTGTTGGCTTCCGCCATGGTGGGATAGATGTGGATGGTGCCTAGGATCTTGTTCAGGCCCAGGCCGTGTTTCATGGCCAGCACGTATTCGGCAATCAGATCGCTGGCACCGCTGCCGACGATGGTCACGCCGAGAATCTTGTCGCTGCCCCTGGCGGTAATCACTTTCACGAAACCGTGGTCATTGCTGTCGGCAATGGCCCGGTCCAGGTCGTCGATGCCGTAGCGGGTCACTTCGTAATCGACGCCTTGCTCCTCGGCGTCCTGTTCGTTGAGCCCTACACGGGCCACTTCCGGGTCGGTGAACGTGGCCCAGGGAATAACCCGGTAATCAACCTTGAACCGTTTCAAGGAACCGAACAGGGCATTGACGGCGGCATACCAGGCCTGGTGTGCCGCGGTGTGGGTGAACTGGTAAGGCCCGGCCACATCGCCGCAGGCGTAGATGTTCGGGTAGCGGCTTTGCAGTTGCTCGTTGACCGTGACGGTGCCGTTACCGTTGGTGGGCAGGTTCAGCGCGTCCAGGCCCAGGCCATCGATGTTGGCGCGCCGCCCCACGGCCACCAGTACCGCATCGAATGTCAGCCGCTTTTCTTCGCCGTTGTGTTCCACATACAGCACCTTGTCGTCACCTTCCCGGGCAAAGCGCACGGCCTTGTGTTCGGTCATCACATCGACACCGCTTTCGCGCAGGGCGGCGGTAACCAGGGCGGCGGCATCGTCATCCTCGCGGGGCATGATGCGCGGCAGCATCTCCACCTGCATGACCTGGCTGCCCAGGCGGGCAAAGGTCTGTGCCAGCTCGCAGCCAATGGGACCGCCACCCAGCACCACCAGGCGTCCGGGTTGCTCCTGAAGCTCCCAGAGATTGTCAGAGGTCAGGATATCCATGTCTTCGATGCCGGGAATGGGCGGCACAAAGGGGCGTGCGCCGCTGGCAATGATGATGCTGCGGGCGGTGAGTGTTTCTGTGCTGTCCCCGTTGCGAATTTCTACTTCCCAGGGGGAGACGATGCGCGCTTCACCCTGGCGGCAATCCACGCCCAGTTCCGTATAACGCTCCACGGAATCATGGGGTTCGATCTTTTCGATGACCTTGTGCACCCGGGCCATCAGTTTGCTGAAACGAAAATCGCTGCGGATGGCATCGAAGCCGTACTTGTCCGCATCCTTGTCGTGCCAGGCCAGTCGTGCGCTTTTGATCAATGCCTTGGAGGGCACACAGCCGGTATTCAGGCAGTCGCCGCCCATTTTGTGTTTTTCGATCAGGGTGACTTTGGCTTTGACGGTGGCGGCGATATAGGCGCTCACCAGTCCGGCAGAACCGGCACCGATGACGATCAGGTTGCGATCAAAATGATCCGGTTTCTGCCAGCCACGATAGACCTTGCGGGCCTGCAGTTGCGCCATGACGGCTTTGGCAATCCAGGGAAAGATACCCAGCAATACAAAGGCGCCGATCAGTTCCGGTGACAGCAACCCGCTGGCGCTCTCTATTTGCCCCAGTTGAGTGCCCGCCAACACATAGACAGCGGTGCCGGCCAGCATGCCCACCTGGCTGACCCAGTAGAAGGTGCGCACCTTGATAGGGGTTAGGCCCATGACCAGGTTGATGACAAAGAACGGAAAAGCCGGAACCAGACGCAGGGTAAAAAGATAGAACGCCCCGTCTTTTCTGACACCGTCGTTAAGTTTTTTCAGGCGATCGCCGAAGCGTTGCTGCACCGTATCGTGAAACAGAAAGCGGGAAGCGAGAAAAGCCAGGGTGGCACCCATGGAGGACGCAAAAGAGACCAGCAGCAAGGCGGCCCAGAAACCGAACAGGGCGCCGGCGGCCAGTGTCATGATGGCGGCGCCAGGCAGGCTCAGGGCGGTAACCACCACATAGATGATAAAAAAGCCGCCAAGAATCAGTGCCGGGTTTTCCTGGTAGAGGGCATCAAAAGAGGCTTGTTGATTCTTGATGTACTCCAGGCTCAGGTACTGGCCAAGATCGAAAAAAAAGTAGCTGGCGATCAGAATGGCAAAAACCGCCAGCAAGATGAGTTTGCGAACATTCATGGGTGAGTCCTTGCCGGGTTAACCCTGGTAAATCCAGGATTGGTCAATCAGTGTCCAGAGCGACCGGAGCTCCTCCTCGCTGGGAGCATAGGCGGTGCCCGCCAGGGTGAAGCAACCGGGAGCCATTAACATCAGCACGTTGATGGCTCGTTGCATTTTTCTCTCCTGCTGGCCCGGTACAGCAATAAGATGCCTGGAGAGAATGGGTGTTACACCGGGGGCGATGACAGCAGGCGTGATATTGCCTTGTCAGCAGCAGGGAGCTCCATCGTTGCCGGCATCGTTATCTTCAAAGGGAACATTTAATCCACACCCTTCAAAGATGCCGTAATGGGTGTCGAAGTTCCCGATAAAAGTGAAGTGCTCGGCGAAGCGGCTTTTTTCCAGCATCAGCCAGGTGTTGCCGCACACCGGAAATACTTTGCCGGTTTCGATCACATGGTGATCGTCCAGCGAAAAAGCGTGGGGATGTTGATCCACCGTGCCTTTATAGATCACCGCCTGGCCGTAGTCTTCGCAGGCGGGTTCCAGACCATCAATGTTGAAGAGTCGGTAGGTGGCGGAATAGAAACGCTGCCGACCCAGGCGGGCTTCGATATCCGGGTTCTCGATGGTCAGGCGGCGGGATTCCACCAGGCGCGGATCGGCAAAGCCACTCTGCTTGGCCAGGTTAAGGAAATCATTCCAGTACAGGGCGCCGGCCAGACATTCTCCATAAAGGACCGGATCGTTGCGCAGGTTATCCGGCACACGGCGATCTGCATACACATCGGAGAAATAGAATTCGCCCCCGGGCTTCAGCAGACGTTTCACATCCCGCAGCACCTTGGGCTTGTCAGTGCTCAGGTTAATCACGCAGTTGGAAATAATGATATCGAAGTAGCTGTCTTCCAGATCCAGTTTGTCCAGTTCTTCGATATAGCCCTTCAGAAAGCGCACATTGCTCTTCACGTAGCCGAAGGTGTCACGGTGATAATCCTGATGTCGGCGGGCGACCTCCAGTTGTTCGTCGGTCATGTCCACGCCCACCACTTCACCGTGTTCACCCACCAGGGCAGAAAGGAGATAGACGTCGCGCCCGGAGCCGGAGCCCAGGTCGAGAATACGCATCCCCTTCAATAGCTGGGGAGCTACCAGACCGCAGCCGTAGTAGCGCATGACAACTTCATCATGGAGCTGCGCAAGAAGGGGTTTCAGATAGGCCGGTGGCTCCTGGTCACAGCAAGCATTGGTCTGCAGATCATCACTGGAGTGCAGCTGTTGGCCGTAGTAGTTCTGTACCTCTTCACGCATTGTTGATCCTCTGGTGGGTGCATCGGTGTAACGTATGGTCAGTGGCAATGATGGGGCCCGATGACATATTGATGCCGTCTCTCTGATCAGGTTACACCGACGAGCGTCTCTGGCTGTAATTTTTGCGTCAAGATGGCATCCAAAGCGGCAGGAAAAGGTGAATAAGGACGACAAATGACCGGGAAGACGTTGAAAGGCTTTTTATTGGTGTGGCTGTTGAGCGGCTGCCAGCCGGCAGAGGACAAGCTGGTCATTACCGGTTCCAGTACCATCTCACCGTTGATGGCGGATCTGGCTGAGCAATTTGAAACACAAAGCGGTATTCAGGTTGATGTGCAAAGCGGGGGTTCCGGTCGCGGCATCAGCGATGCCCGCCAGGGGCTGGCGGATTTCGGTATGGTCAGCCGGGCGCTGAAGACAGATGAGCAGGATCTCACCGCTCACCTGATCGGTCGCGACGGCATCGCCATGATCGTTAACGCGGCGAACCCTGTGACCGCTCTCAGTAATGCGGAAATTGTCGCCATTTACACCGGGGAACAGCAAAACTGGTCATCATTGGGCGGCGATGACGCTGCCATCACCGTGGTGCACAAGGCGGATGGTCGTTCTACCCAGGAGCTCTTTCTGGCCCATTTCGGCCTGAACAATGACCAGGTGCAACCGGATATGGTCATTGGTGAAAACCAGCAGGGCATCAAGGCGGTTGCCAATGATGTGAATGCCATTGGTTACGTGTCCATTGGCACCGCCATCTACGAAGCGGATGCCGGCGCCCCCCTGCGCTTGCTGCCCCTGTCCGGTGTGCCTGCCACACTGGAAAGCGTTGATCAGGGGCGCTATCCCCTGAGTCGGGAGCTGAATCTGGTCAGCCAGTGCGAGCTGTCCGAGCCGGCCAGCCAGCTGCTGGACTTCATGACTGACCCGGACCGTGCCGCGACCTACCATGATTACTACTTCCTCCCGGTTTCACGCTGATTCGCTGCTGAGCTGGCTGCTGCGCCTCACTGGCGCGGCGGCGGTGCTGGTGCTGGGCGGCATCGTGGCCGTGCTGTTGATACAGTCCGCGCCGTTTTTGGTCGAGCATGGCAGTGCCCTGTGGCGCAACGACTGGCAGCCTGGCCAGACCCGTTATGGCATGGCGGCCATGATTGCCGGCTCCGTGCTGGTGAGCGTGCTGGCGCTGGTGATTGCCGGCCCGCTGGCGGTGCTGCTGGCGGCCTGGCTACGCTATTTCGCGCCGCTGATTCGTCGGCCGGTATTGGCGTTGGTGGAGCTGATGGCCGGGATTCCGTCGGTGGTGTATGGGCTGTGGGGGATGCTGGTGCTGGTCCCCTGGATCAATCAGTGGGCGCCGCCGGGGGCGTCCTGGCTGGCCGCCTCGCTGGTGCTGGCACTGATGATTCTGCCGCTGGCGTTGCTGGTCACCGACACGGCGCTGGGCCAGTTGCCCGCCCGTTATCTGCAGGCGGGGCAGGCCCTGTCCCTGTCCCGGGTGGGTATGCTGCGCCGGGTGCTGTTGCCCCAGGCCGGGCCGGCCATTGTCAGTGGTCTGGTACTGCAATTTGGCCGCGCCCTGGGGGAGACCATGGCGGTGTTGATGGTGGCCGGGAATGTGGTGCAGTGGCCCACGTCCCTGTTCGACCCGGTGCGCACCCTGACCGCCAATATCGCTCTGGAAATGGCCTATGCGACCGGGGACCACCGGGTGGCCCTGTTTGTCAGCGGGTTGTTGCTGCTGCTGGTGACGGCGGTGCTGTTGATGTTGAGCTGGCGCCTGCGGGGAGAGCGGCATGAGATGGCCTGATCGCCTTGCCGGCATGATCGGCGGGCTGCTGTTGCTGGCGGTGCTGGTGCCCATGGGCCTGATGTTGTGGTCCTTGCTGGAGCAGGGTGCCGGCGTGCTTTCCATGGACTTCCTGCTGGAAGACCCGCGCCAGGCGGGCCGCGCTGGCGGCATTGCTGCGCTGCTGGTCAGCACCGGCTGGATCCTGGCGGTGTGTCTGCTGGTGGCGGTGCCGGTGGGGCTGGGTTGTGCGCTCTATCTGAGCGAGCAGGTACCGGCGGGCACCCGCCGTGCCCAGTGGCTGGGCGGGGTGCTGGATATGCTGGCGGCGGTGCCCTCCATCGTTTACGGGCTGTTCGGTTACCAGTTTTTCGCCATCAGCCTGGGGCTGGGTTTCTCCATTCTCAGTGGCGGTCTGGCGTTGGCGCTGATGGTCTTGCCGCTGATGATACGCAGTGCCGAGCAGGCCCTGCGTGGAGTGCCGATGTCCTACCGGCAGGCCAGTGAGGCTCTGTCGATCAGCCGCTGGGGCTGGGTCAGGCGCATTCTGGTGCCCCAGGCGGCACCGGGCATTGCGGTGGGGATCATTCTCAGCATTGGCCGGGCATTGGCGGAAACCGCCGTGCTGCTTTTCACTGCCGGTTATGTACTCCGTCAGCCGGATTCGTTGCTGGATTCCGGCCGGGCATTGAGCGTGCACATCTATGATCTGGCCATGAACGTACCCGGCGGCATGCCCCGGGCGGCGGCCACCGGCCTGGTGCTGGTGGCCATACTGGTGATACTGAATCTGCTGGTGCGGCGCTGGCTGCGCCCGGCACAAGGAGCCTGGCAATGACGTCCCCGACCCTGGAACTGCAACAGGTCTCCGTCTATTACGGCAATCAGGCTGCCATAGAGCAGGCCAGCCTGACGGTGCAGGCTGGCGAGCTGATGGCTCTGGTGGGCCCCAGTGGCTGTGGCAAGAGCAGTCTGCTGGCCAGCATCAATCGCATGACGGACAGCCTCCCCGGGTGCCGGGTCAGTGGCACCATTATGCTCGGCGGAGAGGCGCTGTCTGCCAGCCAGGATGCCACGGCCCTGCGCCGCCGGATTGGCATGGTGTTCCAGCAGCCCAATCCTTTTCCGCTCTCCATTATCGACAACCTGCGTTTTCCCCTGGCGGAGCACGGTGTGCCGCGCCGTGAGCGCGACCCCCGTGCCGAACAGGCGCTGCGGGCGGTGGGGCTGTGGGAGGAAGTCAAAGACCGGCTGTCGCAGTCGGCGTTGGGATTGTCCGGCGGGCAACAGCAGCGGCTGTGCATTGCCCGGGCGCTGGTGCTGGAACCGCAGGTGCTGCTGCTGGACGAGCCCTGCTCGGCGCTGGACCCGGTGTCCTCAAAAGTGGTGGAAGAACTGATTGTGTCGCTCAAGGGGCGTTATACCCTGTTGATGGTGACTCACAACCTGGCCCAGGCCCGACGTATTGCTGACAGCGTGACGGTCTGCTGGGTACAGGAAGGCTGTGGCTGTGTGGTGGAATCCAGTGGCTGCCGACAGGTGTTCGAACACCCCAGCCACCCCATCACCGCAGCCTATTGTGCCGGGGAGGCCGGCTAGCATGATGGATCGGATGGCTTATATCTGGCGCTCCTGGCGGAGCTTGCCACTGTGGGTACAGATCTGGGTGGCCGGCATACTGGTGCCAGTGAATGTGCTGCCCTTTTTCCTGCTGGAGAGCACTGTGGGGCAGGCCGGGGCGCTGGCCGCCTTACTGGTACTGGTGACTAACGGGCCCCTGATGTGGGTGTATCGGGGCATGAACAAGGTCCTGTCGATTCCGCACCTGATTGCCTGGGGGCCGCTGGTAATCTATCTGTTGATGCTGTTATCGGAGAGTGGCTTCCGTGCCGATGCCTCCAGGATGGAGCTTGGCCTGGCCGCTCTGTTGCTGGCTATCAATGGCATCAGCCTGATGTTCGACCTGGTGGACAGCGCAAAATGGCTGGCCGGAGATCGTGCTACCCCGGGCATTCCGGGCAGCCCGTAGAGGGCCTGCCGCGGTTCCGGCGTCTATCTCTTGGTTCTCGTTCGTCAGGACACACCGTTGTCAGCAGCAGGCGTGGGTTCTCAAGGAGTTTATTTCCCGCCGCCTTCCCCTTGCGGGGCGACATGTCTGGCAAGCCAGTAATCCAGACTCAGATAACGTCCCGCTCCGTGGAAGAACAGCACCAGTAGCATGATGAAGTAAGTGGCGGCGAATTCGATGCCGTTGTTAAGAATGACAAAATGCCCTTTCTCCGTCAGCCAGCGGTACTGGCCGTGCTCACGGAGCAGCCCTTTCGCCGCACGCAGACGTTTGCCCACCTCTTCGCTGTTTTCCAGGCTGCGCGTTGCCGCAGGAATGCCGATGGCCGCAAGGGGCTGGGCCATGCTGGTCTCCGGATTGGAAGGAGCAATGGCGAACCAGCCATTTTCTCCATGCACGGCAAACATTGCCACCAGCATGGTAATCATCAGGGGGATGGCCAGATAACGGGTGGCAAGACCCAGCAGCAGCAGAATGCCGCCGACCAGTTCTGTGGCGGTGGCCAGAAATGCCATCAGGGTGGGCAAGGGTAATCCCAGCCCCCAGTCCGGGTTGCCAAACCATGCCACGGTGGAGTCGAAGCTGGCTGCCTTGTTCCAGCCCGCCGAAATAAACACGCTAGCCAGGAAAAGACGTAGCAACAGGGGGGCAAGGAAATCCAGCCTGCGGGTCTGATTCAGCCAGGAATGAATTCTCATCGCCCAGGTACCAATGCTCTGCATGCGTCTGCCTCGTTGTGGTCGTTGTCGTGGGCTGTCGCGCTCCGGATCACAGCCGGCGTTAACGCCGGGAAGGGGGCTCTGCGAGGCGCGCTCCGGTTGTGTGTTATGGATGCGGTTGGCGGAAGGATGTTACGGCTGTGGAGTGATCGGCAGCACGAATATGCGAACAGACCGCGGGGCAGGGCGTGGAGAGGCAGGGCAGGATTACGAGTCCTGCAACGAATCCAGCTTTTTCAGGATGGCCTCGGTGTGGGCATCCTCCAGCGGGGCTTCCTGGCGCGGGAGAAAGCCCAGCAGGGCGCCCATCTGCCGGACGTAGCGGCGGCAATGACCGCACATCAGCAGGTGCAGACGCAGGGCAAGGCGCTCCCGCCAGCTGAGCGTGCTGCCGTCGACCAGGGCGTCGGCCTTTTCGGTAACATGCTTGCACTTAAGCATTGGTGACTCCTAGCATTCCCCGGTTTCCTGAAAGTGATCCACCATTTCGAACAGACGGGCCCTTGCCCGGTGGAGTAATACCCGCACATTGGATGCACTGATTTCCAGCATGTTACAGACATCTTCCGCGGGCAGGCCCTGCAGGTCGCGCAGCTCCAGCACCAGACGCTGGGTGTCTGGCATGAAGTGAAGGTGTTTCTCCATGCAGCGGCGCAGCTCTTCACGGGTAAGAAGATTGTCCGGGCCGGACAGTTCCCAATGTTGCGGTGGGTGTTGCCAGTGGCCGTCATCGTGGAAGCGGTGTTCCAGCGCATCAGGGTCATTGGTGGGATCAAACTGGATTTCCCGGCCACGCTTCCTGAGCATCATTTTGGCCTGGTTGATGACGATGCGTGTCAGCCAGGTGCGCAGCAGACTGCGCCCCTCGAATTTTGCGATGGATCTGTGCGCGGCTATCCATGCATCCTGCACCGCTTCCTCGGCATCTGCCGGGTTCAGTAGTGTGCGGGCGGTAGCCAGCAGCATGTTGTGATGGCCTCTGACCAATTGTCCGAAGGCGGCCCGATCCCCCTGACGGAGTTTTTCAATAAATCGGGGATCTTCCAGCTGGGCATCGGCCATTGGCAGTTCCGTTTGGTTAGCGTGGCAGCATGTTGCCGGGTTCGTCTTCCCCATCGTCTCCCTGGTGCAGCACGACCAGACGGCGCAGGTGCTGCATGTCATCCACGGAGGGGCGGCTGAACATGATGCCGATTTCCCGGCCCTGCTGGCGTTTTACGGTGCCAGGCAGGGTCAGATGAATGTCCGAGTCTTCCAGAGTAATGGCCAGGGTAACCGGGGAGGCGTCGGGCAGAGCCAGTGGCTGACTGCTGTGCACCTGGGCGCCCATCACGGACAAGTCCACCAGTTCCACGGACAGGGTGTCATGCTGAAAGATCAGTGTGGCTTCGCCATCAAAGGCAACGCGGTTGGCCCGGCGCCGTTCGTTCATGGTGTCTTGTCCTTGTCGATCCCCATACCCCGGCGGCGCTCCTGCTGCCGGGGTGACCCTTCAACGGTTTTATACCTCGATACGCTTGTACTTCATGCGCTTGGGCTGCAGCGCGTCATCGCCCAATTGTTTGCGCTTGAATTCCTCGTACTCGGTATAGGAACCCTCAAACCATTCCACCCGCGCATCCCCCTCGAAGGAGAGGATGTGAGTGGCCACACGATCCAGGAACCAGCGATCGTGGGAAATCACGATGGCACAGCCAGGGAAGGCCAGCAGGGCTTCTTCCAGAGCCCGCAGGGTTTCCACATCCAGGTCGTTGGTCGGCTCATCGAGCAGCAACACATTGGCGCCCTGCTTGAGGAGTTTGGCAAGGTGCAGTCGATTTCGTTCCCCGCCGGACAGATCACCCACCCGTTTCTGCTGATCGCCTCCCTTGAAGTTGAAGCGGCCCAGGTAGGCGCGGCTGGGAACTTCGTAGTTGCCGATCTTGAGAATGTCGTTGCCGTCGGACACTTCTTCCCAGACCGTCTTCTTGCTGTCCAGGTCTTCGCGGCTCTGATCCACGTAGGCCATTTGTACGGTGTCGCCGATGACGATTTCGCCCTTGTCCGGGGTTTCCTGGCCGGCCAGCATGCGGAACAGTGTGGTCTTACCGGCACCGTTGGGGCCAATGATGCCGACGATGGCGCCCCGGGGAATCTGGAAGCTCAGATCTTCGTAGAGCAACTTGTGGTCGAACTCCTTGGCCACGTCATGCAGTTCGAAGACCTGTTCGCCCAGGCGCTCACCCGGCGGAATATAGAGCTCCTGGGTCTCGTTGCGCTTCTGGAATTCCTGGCTGGCCAGTTCCTCGAAGGCGGCCACCCGGGCCTTGTTCTTGCTGCGGCGGCCTTTGGGGTTCTGGCGTACCCACTCCAGTTCCTTCTCCACGGTCTTGCGGTGGGCGGACTCGGATTTGGCTTCCTGTTCCAGGCGCTTCTCCTTCTGTTCCAACCAGGAAGAGTAGTTGCCTTTCCAGGGAATGCCCTCGCCGCGGTCCAGTTCCAGGATCCATTCGCAGGAGTTGTCCAGGAAGTAGCGGTCGTGGGTGACCGCCACCACGGTGCCGGGGAACTCGTGCAGGAAACGCTCCAGCCAGGCCACGGACTCCGCGTCCAGGTGGTTGGTGGGCTCATCCAGCAGCAGCATGTCCGGGGCGCTCATGATCAGGCGGCACAGGGCCACCCGGCGGCGTTCACCCCCGGACAGATGCTCGACGCTGGCATCCCAGGGTGGCAGGCGCAGGGCGTCGGCGGCGATTTCCAGCTTGCGCTCCAGGTTATGGGCATCGCTGGTTTCGATGATGGCTTCCAGCTTGGCCTGCTCGGCGGCCAGCTTGTCGAAATCCGCATCCTCTTCCGCGTAGGCGGCGTACACCTCGTCCAGGCGCTGCTGGGCGCTGAGAATTTCGGTGAGGGCTTCTTCGACGATCTCGCGGACATTCTTGCTGGGGTCCAGTTCCGGCTCCTGGGGCAGGTAGCCGATATTGATGCCCGGCTGCGGCCGTGCTTCACCCAGATAATCCTTGTCCACCCCGGCCATGATGCGCAGCAGGGTGGATTTACCCGACCCGTTGAGGCCCAGCACGCCGATCTTGGCGCCGGGGAAGAACGACAGGGAGATGTCTTTGAGGATGTGCTTTTTCGGCGGGACGACCTTGCCCACCTTGTCCATGGTGAAGATGTACTGGCTCATAAACTCCGACCGCAGTGTCATTGAGTGTGCGGGGCAGGGGGAACAGTCATCCCGGGACCCCGGCGGAATGGCGCCTAAGCTAACGGAAAGCGCCTCTGAGTGAAAGACCGCGGGTTCTCCCGGGGAGCCGATGCCCCCGCCTGGGGCATGAGATGACTGGCAGGTTCTCATGAGTCGACTTCATGTGTCTTTGCGGTCGGTTTTGGTTAGAATACGCGCCCCTGAATCCATCAATGACTCCGTAGGGTAGCCCATGTTCCCGAAATCCATGTCCATCGCCGAGTTTGACCCGGAAATCCAGGCGGCCATCAAGGCCGAGGAAATCCGCCAGGAAGAGCATATCGAGCTGATTGCCTCTGAAAACTACGCGTCTCCACGGGTCATGGAAGCCCAGGGGTCCGTGCTGACCAACAAATACGCGGAAGGCTATCCGGGCAAGCGCTACTACGGCGGTTGTGAGAATGTGGACGTGGTCGAGCAATTGGCCATCGACCGGGCCTGCGAGCTGTTTGGTGCCGATTGGGCCAACGTGCAGCCGCATTCCGGTTCCCAGGCCAATGGCGCCGTCTACATGGCCATGCTGCAGCCGGGCGACACCGTGCTGGGTATGAGCCTGGACGCCGGTGGCCACCTGACCCACGGCGCCAAGCCGAACTTCTCCGGCAAGACCTACAAGGCGGTGCAGTACGGCCTGGACAATGACACCGGCCTGATCGATTACGAGCAGGTGGAAACCCTGGCCCGTGAGCACAAGCCGAAGATGATCGTGGCCGGCTTCTCCGCCTACTCCCAGGTCGTGGACTGGCAGCGTTTCCGGGATATCGCCGACGAAGTGGGCGCCATCCTGCTGGTGGACATGGCCCACGTGG
The DNA here is from genome assembly GCF_001635525.1 of Alcanivorax sp. HI0007. Taxonomy (NCBI): domain Bacteria; kingdom Pseudomonadati; phylum Pseudomonadota; class Gammaproteobacteria; order Oceanospirillales; family Alcanivoracaceae; genus Alcanivorax; species Alcanivorax sp. HI0007. The sequence continues at coordinate 3,003 of NZ_LWEJ01000254.1, read as the reverse complement.
CTGGTCTGGTAGCGGCGGGCGTGTACCCGAGCCCGGTGGGCATTGCGGATATCACCACCACCACCACCCACAAGACCCTGGGCGGTCCCCGTGGTGGCCTGATCATGGGCAAGGCCAACGAAGACATTCAGAAGAAGATCAACTCTGCGGTATTCCCCGGTGGCCAGGGTGGCCCGCTGGAGCACGTGATCGCCGCCAAGGCGATCTGCTTCAAGGAAGCCATGCAGGCTGATTTCAAGGGCTACCAGCAGCAGGTAGTGAAGAACGCCCAGGCCATGGCCAGCGTCTTCATCGAGCGTGGTTTCGACGTGGTTTCCAATGGCACCGAAAACCACCTGTTCCTGCTCAGCCTGATCAAGCAGGACATCACCGGTAAGGATGCGGACGCCGCCCTGGGCCGCGCCAACATCACCGTGAACAAGAACGCCGTCCCCAACGACCCGCGTTCCCCGTTCGTCACCTCCGGCCTGCGCATCGGCTCCCCGTCCATCACCCGCCGCGGCTTCAGCGAAGCCGACGCCAAAGAACTGGCCGGCTGGATCTGCGACATCCTCGACAATATGGGCGATGAGTCTGTGATCGAGACCGTGAAGGGCAAGGTGAAGGAGATTTGTGCACGGTTGCCGGTGTACGAGAGATAAAATTAATAGTTAATAATGAATAATTAATAACGGGAGTCATGGATGACGACCAGAAGTGCAGCGCGGGCGAAATCCCGCGCTTTTGCTTTGCGGGTGGTGAAAAGTTACCGTTTTCTGCAAAGTGAAAGAAAGGAGTATGTGCTCAGTAAACAGCTACTGCGCAGTGGAACGGCCATTGGTGCTCTGGTTAGGGAAGCTGAATATGCTGAAAGCAGAGCTGACTTTGTGCATAAGCTACACATTGCGTTAAAAGAAGCCAGTGAGACAGACTACTGGATCGATTTGCTGTGTGACTCCGGCTACTTCAATTCTGCAGCGGGGGCTTCATTGCAAGCTGATGCGGAAGAATTGATCAGGCTTTTAACCTCTATTATCAAAACCACCAAAACGCGCAGTTAATGGTTTTAGCTATTAACTATTAATTATTAACTATTAATTGGGGTTCCCATGTATTGCCCGTTTTGTTCGGCCCAGGACACCAAAGTGATCGATTCGCGTCTGGTCGCGGATGGCGGGCAGGTGCGTCGTCGGCGGGAGTGTCTCAGCTGCAACGAGCGGTTTACCACCTTTGAAACGGCAGAGCTGGTAATGCCGCGGTTGGTGAAGTCTGATGGGACCCGTCAGCCTTTCGACGAAGCCAAATTGCGCGCCGGTATGTTGCGGGCGCTGGAGAAGCGTCCGGTGAGCATGGAGGATCTGGAGGCGGCGATCAGTCGTGTTTGCCACCGCTTGCGCGCCACCGGTGAGCGCGAGCTGCCGGCCCGGGAGCTGGGAGAGTTCGTGATGGAAGAGTTGCAACAACTGGACGATGTGGCCTATGTGCGCTTCGCGTCCGTGTACCGCAGCTTCCAGGATATTTCCGAGTTTTCTGCAGAGGTGGATCGCCTGCGCGGAAAAAGCGACAAGAAAGACGATTAGCCATTCCGGCTCCCGGGCCCCTGAAGCCATCGTTCACAAAGAGGTGAGCGGTGGCTTTTTGGTTCTGTTGCCAATGAAGTATTCGAGTGCCTCGCCGCCATGATGCAAACAGCGGATATCCCGGGGTTTCCGTCCTCTCGCTGACGCTATCGCCGCTTCGGCTCGCCTGTGCAGGCACCGCGCGGGGTAGTTTGTGGGAGAGTCAGATCGCTTTGTTGCGGCACCGGAGTCCGGCATCCAGTAGAATGCTCGCCATGTTTACACGTCTGGATCATCAATATATGGCCCGTGCCCTGCAGTTGGCAGAGCAGGGGTTGTACACCACTGACCCCAACCCCCGGGTGGGATGTGTGCTGGTGCGCGACGGAGAGATCGTCGGTGAAGGCTTTCATGCCCGTGCCGGCGAGCCCCATGCGGAGCGTCATGCCCTGGCCGCAGCGGGAGATCGGGCCCGCGGGGCCACGGCCTATGTGACGCTGGAGCCCTGTTCTCATACGGGGCGCACCGGGCCTTGTGCGGATGCCCTGGTGGACGCCGGGGTCGCCAGGGTGATCGCCGCCATGGAAGACCCCAACCCCCAGGTGGCGGGCAATGGCATGGCGAGGCTGGCCACGGCGGGAATCGACACCGCAACGGGGTTGCTGGAGAGCGACGCACGGGCGCTGAATCCGGGCTTTATTTCACGCATGACACGCCAGCGACCCTTTATCCGTATCAAGATTGCCGCCAGTGTGGATGGCCGCACGGCCATGGCCAGCGGCGAATCCCAGTGGATTACCGGCCCGGCGGCCCGAGAGGATGTGCAGCGGTTGCGCGCCCGCAGTTCAGCGGTGATTACCGGGGTGGGAACGGTGCTGGCTGATCGTCCCTCTTATACCGTACGCCCGGCCCAGTGGACGCGGGCCGATTATCATCGCCAGGCCGGTGGCCAGTGGGTGCGCCAGCCCCTGCGGGTGATTCTGGATCGCACCCTGCAGACGCCCCCGGATGTGCCGGTGGTCAGTGCCCCGGGCCATTGCCTGCTGGTGGCCGGCGAGCAGCATTCGGGGCGGCAGAATGCCCTGGAATCCGCCGGGGCCGAGGTGATGCTTCTGCCGGCCTCCGGGTCCGGGATTGACCTGAAACAGTTGCTGATCGAACTGAACCGGCGCGAATGCAACGAAGTACTGGTAGAATGTGGCGCCACGCTGGCCGGCGCCTTCGTTCGCGAGGGGCTGTTCGACGAGCTGATCGTCTTTATGGCGCCGGCCCTGCTGGGCTCATCGGCGCGCCCGCTGCTGGGGTTGCCGCAGCTGGCCAGCATGAGCGAGAAGGTGGCCCTGAAATGGCAGGATGTGCGGATGGTGGGTGGTGATCTTCGCCTGACGCTGACACCGGCCTGACAACCCCTGCCGTAGGAGCGTCGCTGGCGGCGCGATCCCCGGCGTCGGTGATCGCGCCGCCA
>NZ_LWEJ01000253.1:0-18487 GCF_001635525.1 Alcanivorax sp. HI0007 | reverse complement strand
AGCATTTTCAACCTCACTACAACCCATGGGAGGAACGAATGTGCGCAGTTCCCAAGGGGGATCTGTTCAAGGTGCTTCGTGAAGGCAAGGCTTCCGTGGTGACGGATCATATAAAAAATGTCACCAAAACCGGTATAAAACTGGAATCTGGGGATTGGATACCTGCCGATATTATCGTCACAGCTACCGGTCTGGATTTGCAAATGTTGGGCGGCGCAGAGCTACGTGTTGATGGTACGCACGTCAATCTCTCAAACACCATGATGTACAAAGGCTTAATGCTGGAAAAAGTGCCTAATATGGCACTGGTCTTTGGCTATACCAACGCGTCCTGGACCCTCAAGGCAGATATTGCCTCCGAATTTGTTTGTCGGCTTCTCAAGCATATGCGCAAGACAGGCGCAGAAAAGGTGACCCCTATCGACGAGGAAGGGTGTGGCTCTGATGTCAACTTTCTCAACCTTCGCTCTGGCTACATTCAACGTGCTGATGACCGCCTGCCACGCCAAGGCAACAAAGATCCTTGGCAAAACCTCAACGATTATCTTCACGACCTGCCGGCGCTTCGTTATGGAAAAATGAATGATGGCCACCTTAAATTCGAAACGACAAACCTACATAAAACGAAACGCAATCTCGTCCAAAAACTTCTGAGCAACACACTCAATATAGAGGCGCAACGATGAAATCATTTTCAGGAAAAGTCGCGGCGATCACTGGCGCCGGGTCGGGCATCGGGCAAGCCACGGCGATTGCTCTAGCAAAAGAAGGCTGCCACTTAGCGATCTCTGATATCAGCGAAGAAAGCCTAGAGAAGACGGTCGAATTACTGGCAGGCTACGCCGTCAACATCAGCACTCATGTTGTTGATGTCAGCAACAAAAATGCGGTTTATCAATACGCGGAAGATACCGTATCAACACACGGAAAAGTAAATCTCATCATGAACAATGCCGGTGTGGGACTGGGTGAGACCGTCGAGAACATGAGCTATGAAAACTTTGAATGGCTGATGAATATCAATTTCTGGGGTGTCGTATACGGTACAAAGGCATTTCTTCCCCATCTCCAGAAAATAGGTGAAGGCCATATCGTCAATATCTCCAGCGTTTTCGGCATTATCGGTGTTCCAACCCAGTCAGCCTACAACGCCGCAAAATTTGCTGTTCGCGGATTTACAGAATCATTACGTGAAGAGCTGGATATCGCGGGCGGCCTTGTCAGCGCGACTTGCGTTCATCCAGGTGGAGTAAAGACCAACATCGCGCGTAATAGTCGCATGGGAGACATGGGCAGCATGAACATGGGCGACAAAGAAGAGATTGCCAGCATGTTCGAAAAAATTGCCATGACCACACCCGAAGCTGCCGCTAGAACCATCCTGAAAGGCGTGCGGAAAAACCGGCGAAGAGTTTTGGTAGGCGGTGACGCGGTCATGCTGGACACCACACAGAGACTGATACCCACAGGCTACCAACGCTTGCTTGAAATTATGTTTAAAAAACAGCAAAGCAGCAAAAATAAAAAAACGCATCAGGGCATGGCCTGACATTTTTCTCTTTAACTATCACATTATTGATTGGAGGCGATATGCGCTCGTCTAATACGGTAAAAAGCATTAAGAAACTCAGCGGCGCACTGGTGGGCATTCCACCGCGTCATATCAATTTTCAATTTCCGGATTCCATTCCAAAGTATTTTTATGCTGGAAATGCCACAGCAACGACTTTCTTTGCCATGCTCTCCGGTTTTTTCCCACCTGGTGAACGCTATTTCATGGAGTCCGTTAGACACTTTCGTGGTCAGGTTAAGGACGAATCTCTACGGGCGGCCATATCGGGCTTCATGGGGCAGGAGGCCATTCACGGACGAGAGCACGACAGGCTGAACCAGATTCTCGCCGAGTACGGCTATGACATGCAGTCGCCAGATCGGTTTGTCAAAATTGGCTTGGCCATACTAGAGAAGTTGCCGCCGAGCACTCGGCTAGCCGCCACCACGTTTATGGAGCACTTTACTGCGCTTCTCGCCGAGCAGCTGCTTGAAGACGAGAATTTTGTACGCCAGGCAGACCCTGAAATGCTCAAAATATGGCAGTGGCATGCGCTCGAAGAGCTGGAACACAAATCTGTTGCCTACGACGTATATGAGCTTATTGGTAACAGCCGTACAGAGCGCGTGGCTGCAGCCCTCGCCTCGATGGTCGTCTTGCTGCCGATGCTGGGCATCACCTGGAGCTGGATGCTTGTCAAAGACGGCCAGCTCGGCAACATCAGCGATAATGTTAAAGGTCTGAATATTTTGCTAGGTCGTAACGGGTTTGTATCGCAAATCCTTTCGCGCCTTCCTGAGTTCATTCAGCCGGATTTCCACCCTGATCAACATGACACCAAAGGGCTGGAAAAACTGTGGCGTGAGAAGTTGTTCGCTGAAGGTGGCCAACTGCATGAGCTGTATAGCAATCCGGCGGCATAATAATGCTCAAGGGGGTTTAGGGAACCTCTGAATAGTTGACGACTCTGTCACCACCGTTTGCTAAAAGACACACAAAAAAATGCCGGAATTGCTTCCATGCAACTCCGGCATTACACCTTTTATCATAGCTTTTCTCTAGCCGATCTTTATTGCGCATCCTCTAGAATGAATTGTGCCGCTCGCTCGCCAATCATCATACATGGCGCGTTCGTATTACCACTGATCAACAGTGGCATGATCGAGGCATCGGCGACACGCAACCCCTTCACACCGTTTACCCGCAGACGGACATCCACCACCGCTTTTTCATCACTACCCATTCGGCAAGTGCCGACGGGATGGTAGATTGTTTCAGCGCGCTGGCGAATATCCGCGTCAATCTGGTCATCACTCTCCACGCTGGAAGCCGGTTCGTCATCACCGCCAAAAGCAGAGCTGAAAGAATGACTGTGAAACACTTTTCTGGCTAGTTTCACGCCTTCACGGAGCACAAGAATATCGTCAGGATGAGAAAGATAGTTTGGGTCTATCAAAGGCGCAGCAAATGGATCGCTATTGGCCAATCGAATCTGTCCTCGACTCTTAGGCCTGAGTTGGCACACATGAATCGTACAACCAAACCCTGGCGTCAACTGACGTCCATGATCTCGAAGATAAGCCGGTAAAAAGTGTAGCTGAGCATCCGGACGATCCGGCTCGCTGAGCAGGCTGACAAAAGCCCCTGCTTCCGCCGCGTTACTGGCAAGAAAGCCGCGCCGATGACGAAAATACTGGTAGAAGGCACTAATCAGCCGAGGTATAAAAAACGGTGACATGCCGATTGATTGACGGCTTTTGTCCTTGATCATGACGGTCATATCAAGGTGATCTTGAAGGTTCTCCCCAACTTCCGGCGAGTCTTGCAAACAGGTGATGCCGATTTTCGATAGGTGCTCTCGCTCTCCAATACCCGACAACATCAGCAACTGAGGGGTATTGATCGCCCCACCGGACAGGATGACTTCTTTGTTCGTACGAATGACCGATTGAGCACCATCACTATCACAAATTTCGACGCCAATCGCCCTGCCGCAATCCAGTAACACCTTGGTTACCTGCACATCCGTCATGATGTGCAAGTTATCGCGGCCACGTGCAGGATCCAGGAAAGCACGCGCGGCACTCCACCGGCGCCCTTCTTTTTGTGTTACCTGAAACCGGCCAAAGCCTTTCTGTTCCGGCCCGTTAAAATCATCGTTTCGGGTATAACCCAGCTCTTCACCGGACTTAATAAACAGCGGGGTTAACGGGTTAACATCCCTGACTCGGGTAACATTCAGTGGCCCACCCACACCATGCCAATTGTCAGCGGAGTATTGTTCATTGTTTTCATGTGCATTGAATACCGGCTGCACATCTTTCCACGCCCACCCTGTTGCGCCTTGCGCTGCCCAGTCATCATAGTCTTGTTGTTGGCCTCGAATGTAGACCATGGCATTGATTGAGCTGCTGCCCCCCAGTGTTTTTCCTCGCGGCCAGTAGAGGCGCCTTTTATTAAGGTGACTTTGTGGCGCGGTGTCGTAGCCCCAGTTTCGCTTTCCTTGTTTAATTAGACCGATGAGTCCAAACGGAATATTAATAAAACCGCTATTATCGTGGGGGCCGGCCTCAATAAGACAAACGGAATACTTGCCGCACTCGCTTAACCGGTTGGCAAGAACACAGCCCGAAGAGCCCGCCCCCACGACGATAAAATCAAACGACTTCATTTTGCTTCTCCCCCGCCTGAATAAACCGTGACATGTGGTGCTCTCGGTCGCCATGACTCAATGATGCATGTGTCACCAGACGGAAGTAATGGCCAATGTTCAGCTCTTCCGTAACACCAACGCCACCATGGATCTGGATACCTTGCTGAGTGATACCAACGGCCCGGTTTGCGTAGTAAGCCTTTGCCGCCGCTGTCGCGCGCCCGCGCTCACCGACGTTTGCGCTCTCTCCTTTTACTGACACCATCAAGAGCATGGATTCCAGCTGCTGGAGATCAATAAACGCATCAACAAGGTAGTGCTGGATTACCTGAAAACTGCCAATCGTTCTACCAAACTGTTTACGCGTTCGAGCGTATTCCAGAGTGGCCTGATACACCTCTCGGCAGGCGCCGTACATACGTGCGCAGTCCAATGCGCACAGATAATCGAACCAGGCAGAAACCGCTTGCTTTGCCGCATCACCACGACACAAAACCATTTCGTCTGTGATGAGCACATCATCAAGCGTCAAACTGGCAGCACGGCTTCCATCGAGCAGTCGATATCTTTCAACGTCACAGGCGTCGAAAGGTAGCGCGACAATGACCAACTCATCACCAGACATAGCGGAGACGAGCACGGCGTCTGCAACGCCACCATCAGACACAACGTGCTTCTGCCCGGAAAGTCGTTCTCCGTTTAGCCTCAAGGAAGGGTTCAGCACGTGATAACCGGCATGCCGGTCATAAAGACCGCAAGCCACACGTGCCTCACCAGCAATAATGCGATCAAGCAACGCCAAGGATGTTGGCGTATTGGCGAACTCCAATAACTTGCCGGGGGAAACAATTAAATCGACAAAAGGGTCAAGACAAAGCGCGGCTCCTAACTCCTGAACAATGGCGCACACGTCAAGCAATGAGCCGCCATACCCTCCAACAGATTCAGCAAACGGAAGGCCAAACCAACCCAAATCATTCATGGCCTGCCAGCGATTCGCTTCAAGGTGATTACTCTCATTCAACTGTGCAATGTAGGTGTCAAATGAATAGTTGTCTTTAAGATAACGGCGCGCGGTATCCGCAATCATGGTGGTATTTTCGGGTAACTTGAAATCCATTTTTCACCTCACAATCCGAGCAACATCTTCGCCAACACGTTTTTCTGGATCTCGTTAGATCCACCATAGATGGTGCACGCACGCAGGAAGTTATAGCGGCGACTGGCCTGATTAAAAATTTGCTCCCCAATGGGCTCCTCGTTATCCCATGGCAAAGACATCAAACCTCCGATTTCCACCATCGCTTGGGAAACCCTTTGCTGTAGTTCCGTGCCTTTGATTTTCAGTCCTGACGATTCTGGGCCGAACGGCTTGCCTTCATCTGTGGCAGCAACGGTGCGAAAGTTGGTGTATTCCAGTGCCATAAGATCGACTTCCAAGCCAGCCAACCGACGCACCGCCAACTGCTTATCTGTTTCCGTTGGTAGCGCATCGATAGCACTTTTAAGGCGATTGATTTCGTAGTGAATATCCGCCACACCGGCAATGGTGGTGCGTTCGTGGGTAAGAAGAAACTTGGCAATGGTCCACCCCATTCCTTCTTGACCCACCAAATTTTCCACAGGCACTTTCACGTCGGTAAAATAGACTTCGTTAAGGTGATGATGCCCATCAATTGAATAAATCGGCCGTACTTCAAGCCCGGGGGTTTTCATATCGATCAGCAGGAATGAAATACCCTGCTGCTGTTTCACGGTGCTATCCGTTCGCACCAAGCAAAACATCATGTCTGCCCAATGGGCCTGTGTCGTCCAGATTTTTTGACCATTAACCAAATAATGGTCGCCATTACGCGTGGCTCGCGTTTTTAACGAGGCCAGATCTGAGCCCGCATTGGGCTCAGAATAACCTTGGCACCATAGCGTTTCGCCACGCTGAATGCCGGGCAACCACCGTTCCTTCTGTGCTTCAGAACCAAAGGTATATAACACCGGCCCAACCATGGCCACACCAAAAGGACTTGTTGGCGGAGCCCCTGCCGAGGCGCGTTCCTGATCGAAAATATACCGCTGGGTTGCGCTCCACCCTGGGCCACCAAATTGTTCTGGCCAAGTAGACGTGAGCCAACCTTGACTGCCCAGCAAACGCTCCCATCGTTGCTGCATATTCTTGTCTGGCATCGCTCCTCGGGCAGTACAGCGCCGAATATCATCAGGCACATTTTCCTTCATCCACTGCCGGATACTCTTACGAAATTCTTTTTCGTCATTACTGAAATCCAGATTCATGGAAGCCTCCAAGCCAATAAATTTCGCAATACAAGGTCATCAATTACTCAATTAACCTGTTTACCGTTGCTCTCCCAAAAGGGGGCTCGCAGTTCGTTTTTCAGCACCTTACCTGCCCCACTCACCGGCAACGACTCTGCCTTAAAATCAACGCTACGAGGCACTTTGTAACCTGCAATTCTTTCACGGCAATGTTCGATAATCTCTGCCTCACTGGCGTGCTCTCCTTCACGCAGCACCACGATTGCATGCACAGCTTCACCCCAGCGTTCATCGGGAATACCAATTACCGCGCACTCCTGTACCGCAGGATGGCTATAAATGGCACCTTCAACTTCAACAGAGAAAATATTTTCTCCACCGCTGATTACCATGTCCTTGGCTCGATCAACGATGAAGACAAATCCATCCTCGTCCATGTAGCCAAGGTCGCCGGTATGTAGCCAACCATTGCGCAAGGTATCAGCGGTTGTTGATTCCATTCCCCAGTAACCCAACATGACGTTTGGTCCCCGCGCACATATTTCGCCAACCGTACCTTGAGATACCACCTGATCATTTTCATCAAGCACCACCACCTCCACACCCAGTGCTGCGCGACCGGCGCTACGTAATTTTTCTCCGCCGGGAATGTGATGTTCTGGCCCGAGTGAGGTAATGATTGGGGAGGCTTCGGTCTGGCCATAGCCCTGAGCAAATGACACTGTCGGCATTTGTTCCATAGCACTAATCAATACCGCCTCTGGCATTGGCGAGGCGCCATACAGCATGCGTTTTATGCTGCTGACATCGTAATTGGCGATGCGCCCAGATGAGGCTAGAAGATTGACCATGGTCGGCACCAACAGGGTGTTCGTGACTTTCTCCTGCTCAATGAAAGCCAGCACTTCATCAACATCAAAGCGAGGAACAATGCCATGTGTCCCCGCAGCCAGTGTCACGGCAAACGTGCTGGCCATATCAGCCAAGTGGAACATGGGCCCGGCATGCATATATATGGTGTCACTGTCATAGCCCATCTCGGCAACCACGTTTAGGGCATTGAATACCAGGTTGTCATGACTCAGCATCACGCCTTTTGACCGCCCAGTGGTACCACCGGTATAAAACAGCCCCGCCAGATCGTCACCGCCAGCATTGGCGTCACGGATTCGATCGGCGTTGGCGACAAGGGATTCATAATCAATACACCCTTGTGGACACTCACCCTCACCCATGAAGACAACATGCTTGATAGACTCAAGCTGTGGCTGTAGGGATGGCAGCAATGCTGCAAAGGTGTCATCAACGAAAAGCACTTTAGAACCTGAGTCATTCAAGGTATAGGCGATTTCAGGTGGTGCGAGCCGAATATTGACGGGATTCACTGCCGCACCGGCCCACGGCACTGCATAGAAATACTCCAGGTAGCGATCGCTGTTTAATGCCAGTATGGCAACCCTGTCACCCGCATTGACGCCCAGACTTAGCAACCCGTTAGCAAGGCATGCGATACGGTCTTCAAACTCTCGCCAGGTTTGCCGCCGACCAGCAAAAACGGTAGCCGTACCTTGGCCGTTTAATTGAACCGCACGGCGCAAAGTCTGTGAAATATACATAACAGAACTCCTCTATTGAGGCAGAAAAGGAAGGGGGGAGGGTTGTTTATAGATTGGATTAGCTGGAAGCGAAGGCTCTCTTATAAATGAAGCGACCTCGGGAAACCTGGGCGCCATCAAGAAACACATCCACAACAACCACAATGAAGCGCTTTCCTTCACGAATAATGTTCGGCTTGGCCACCAACGTACCCGCAAAGGCCGGGCGCAAATAATCCAGAGTCATACTTGAACATACTGGCTTATTTTGTTCAGTCTGATTCGCTGTTAAGTGCGCGCCAGCAACAAGCTCCGCGAAGCTTGCGATAATACCGCCATGAAAAGTCTTGATCAGAGGGTTGCCAATGTGCTGCTCGCGAAACGGCATTTTATAGGTTGCTTCGCCATTATCGTCCGAAGCCGTCATACCAAGAAATTTTTCGTATGGTGATACATCGCCGACCACAGTAGAGAGAGCGGTTACCCTTTCTGTTTCGAAGCTGATGATTCCTTCATCATCGATTGTTTTTTTCTTGGAGGGGGCTCTCTTATTGCTAGGATTCACAGATTGATCAAAGGACGGGCCTGCCGTTCCTATCGCAAAACTGCCTGATACCGACGCCAGCAAATTGCCGCCATCACGCCCAAATGCCTCTCCACGGACATAAGCAATATTTTCTTCAACTGCAAAACAGGTGACATTACATGCCACCCCTTCGCCAGCCTCGGGTTTAGCGATGAAATCAACGCGCAAGTCAATTGTCGCAATTGGGCGCATGTCGCCGAGGCGCACAAAAATCGCCAAACCACATGCCGTATCAAGCAAGGTAGCGATGGCTCCCCGATGAAGCTTTCCCTGTTGATCACAAACCTCTTCCACACAAGGCATGCTCATTACCGCGCCATCTTTGGTAATGTCATCCATTGCGATACCAAAAACCCTGAACAACGGATGCCCTGAACCAAAAAAAGCCTTTGCGGCAAGCAGTTCTCTCGGGAGTGATGTCTCAGCTGTCATAGTTAGCAACTTTTTATCAGAATGTTGAAGCGGCATCCGCATACCGGGTCTCTGCAACACGCACAGATTCAATGGCGTCCGTTATTGCCTCTTCAGGGAATGTTTCACTTTCGGACCCCTTTCGCAGACAATCAGCCAGAGCGGACCATGCCGCAGCACTCGTGCGCATCAACTCGACCAAGCCTGCCTCATGTATTTCAGGAACAATTTCACTCGCTTCATCGAGAAATTCTGAATACATCGCTCTAAAGCCGCTGCCCCCCGTTCCACGCTTCTCGATCACTTGATAGGCGAAACGGAGCAACCATTGCCATTTATCCACTGCCTTCCAGCGAGGAAGTTCCTGGATCCAAGTTGTTAGCGCTTGAATACCGTGATTCCTGCTTCCTTGCAGGAGATTATCTGCATTCTTCACAATCGCACTGCGCACGTTATCGGCAGACACCTGAACCGAAACACTTTCGGGTGCGAACAATGAACCATGATGGATAAAGGGTGGCGACAAGGAGAATCTGGCTTCAACCAACTTGTCACGAGGCACCTCTAAAAGCCCTGGGCGCTCGGTATCGCTAACGAGCATCGTCTCGCCCTTCTCGGCTCGCTGCCAGGCGACGATGGCGTGACCGGGGAAATGTGTACTGCTCTTGAAATAAGGAAGGTAAAAAATATCAGTTAAGAGAAGCGCAGGCCGCCCCGCATCAAGATGGGCATCCAGCGCATCGGCGGCAGCACATTTATCTTGCCAAGTTTCCCAGCGAAACGGCACGCCCAGTGTAGAGAACACCGTTTCCTCAAATCCCATTGAACGGACATGGACAATAAACGGGGTGTCCGTGCCTGGTATTTCCACATAAGTAATACCAAGCCCGGCACCCAGCCCGAAGCAGAAAGCTTCCGTCAAATTAAGCCCATGAAACTCCAGCAGGTCTCTGATAGCTGAACTGCCACAGTGACGCCCAGGCCGATGTGTATGAGGAACATCGACGGTACTGGGGACATCCTGCTTGTCTCCATGCATCAGGCTGCCTCACTCACTGGAGCCGGACCGTAAATGGTTTCCGATGCCCGCATCGGATCTCCATGAGTCTCATACTCCGCCAACCACGCGGCAACCTTCTCAGGCATACCGGTATCCCAAGGGTGAAATCCAGGGCGGAACCAAGCGAGGAAATCAGGCAGCATGCCTGTGAGAATACCTTTTCGCCCATAAAGCTTGTTCAGGCCTCGCAGAATCACACCAGGCTGGCGCGTTACGCCATCAAGCTTGAGCATATTCCAAAATACTGGAGCCACGACAAGGTGAACCATCAGGGTCGCAACCACCAACGCAGACGCGCGCGTCAAGTAGCCTCCACCTGCTGCGCCCTGATAAAGATCATAGGCCACGGCCTTGTGCTCTACTTCTTCGACCCCGTGCCACAGAAATAGCGCTCTCATGACGGGGTCAGCCTCGCTAAACATCTCGCTCTTCTCGCTGACCATGGTTTCGCCCAGGGTTGCCGTAAAGTGCTCAAACGCCGCCGTCATGGCGAGCTGATACTTCTTCGGCAGGTACTTTTGTGTGGTGCGAATAAAGGTCCTTAGATTCGCAGTGACCTTATCCACATCCACGCCCTGGCTGGCCATCACATCGTTGAAACGATCATGGACAATCCCGTGCTGACCTTCCTGGCGAATAAAGTGACGAATATCCTCGCTCAGCTGATCATCTGTCACTTGATCCTTGAAGTTACGCACTGACTGGATAAAGAAGCGCTCCCCCTCCGGGAAATGCACTGAGAGGGCATCAAAGAAGCGGGTCAGCACGGGGTCACCGCCATTCCAGTGCCGTGGCACTGACGAGACATCAAAAGCGACTTTGCGCGGCTGAATTGATACAGAACTCATAATTCCTCCAAATAAACAGGCTGTCTACGTAGTGACATCCCTTGATCTTATTTGGCTGAACAACCAAATGTCAATAACCTTAGGTCGCAAGTCTCCTCTGTGAAGCAGTCATTATGCATAAAGCTGCATTTAAATGGTTTTGGAAGTGTGGTCCGACCATGGAAGATACGCTGTATAAAATTGAATCGGTGTGCTGTTTTTCGAATATTTATCTTTCCCGGAATGCCGATGAAACTTCCACCTTGAACTTTCGATGCCTGCGGGATGAGCTGAATCTGTGCAAGATTCTAGTTATTGCAATATCCAGAATCGCAAAGAAAGAAGCGCAAGACTAAGTGATTTATCGCTGAACGTTCTGGAATGCAATCCACGACGAGGAAGACAGCACAGCAATGCGAGACCAGCAAACCAGCGCGCGAACTAACGTGAACATACATTCCGGGTGATTAAAGGTATCTTCGGCTACAGAAAGGTGCCACCTTGGCCAAGCCTAGAATACCAACAGGCTATATACCTTGGCGGGGCCAATAACCTGTTCGGAGTGAAACGGGAGCTGCCGCGCCTGATTGCTGCTTTTCTTGAGCATCATAAAACCGAAAAATGCACGATATTCAGGCCCGCCCTAACTCGTATGAGAATTCACCAAGCAGGTGCTGTCGAGAAGATGAGAGGCATGTTAGGCCGCAGCTCACCAACATCGGCCAACTAAATAGAGAAGAGCGATCGGCGTAGTATCGAACTATCCAAATACTACACAGAAACTTCAACTACCCGCATGAAGAGAAATGCGGCCACTATCCCAGATTTTTTCAACCATATATCACCTCTATGAAGCCAGGAAGGAATGGCCTTCCTGACCCTGTCTCATGGAGGTTTCATGATCATTCAATGTCCGTCCTGCCGTTCCATCCGCGTTGTCGCCCTGCAGAATGGCCGCAAGGTCGGCGGCTCTGTAGGCACGGTTGCAGGTGCCGCCAGCGGCATTGCCATGGCTAGCAGCGGTGCTCGCGTGGGCGCTACGGTCGGCCTGGCGTTTGGCCCTGCCGGGTCCGCCATCGGCGGTATCGCCGGTGCCGTGTTTGGCGGTTTGGCTGGCGGCGTGGCCGGTGGTGAAGCTGGTGCTGCGCTGGGCGCCAAGCTCGACGAGACCTATCTCGACAACCTGGAATGCCTGGATTGCGGACACAGCTTCCGCCTCGATGCCGAGTAAGTCCCACTCTCCCCTTACCACTCACACACCCCTGAAGCCCGCCCAGTGCGGGCTTCTTTATGCCGCTATGGAGGCCTGGATGGATATTCCCACTTTCGTAAAGAACGAGCAGGGCCTGTACCACGTACAGGGCTGCGTTAAGCCTGAGGAAATTGTCAGTACGGCGGCCACCATTCTTCTGGATGAGCTGACCGGTCGGGAGGCGCTAACCACTCCCACCGATGTCGCCCAGTTCCTGCAGATGGCCCTGGCCCAGAAGAAGAACGAGGTCTTCGCGGCCATCTTCCTCAACAACAAGCATAAGGTGCTCAGTTTCGAGCCCTTGTTCAACGGCACCATTGATGGCGCGGCGGTGTACCCCCGTGTGGTGGTACAGCAGGCCCTGGCCTGCAATGCCGCTGCCGTAATCTTCGCCCATAACCATCCCTCCGGGTGCTGTGAGCCCTCCCAGGCTGATCGCACCATCACTACCCGGCTCAAGGACGCTCTGGCCCTGATCGATGTGCGGGTCTTGGATCACTTCGTCGTGTCCCGCTCCGAGTGGGTCAGCTTAGCCCAGCGTGGCTGGCTCTGAGCCTTCACTCTTCGGCTTTTGCTCTACCACTGACTCAACCACCTCTTCTCATTCGTTAAGCCGCCCGTTTTGGGCTCATCGTTATTCTTGGAGATTTACCATGGCACATCTTGTCGAAAGCATGGCCTATGCAGGCCGTACCCCCTGGCATGGGTTGGGCAACCAGCTCGCCAGCCAACAACCCCTCAATGTCTGGATGCGGGAAGCCGGCATGGACTGGGAGATCCGTGAGACCCCTGTTCGCTTCATTAGCAGTGAGGCCGGCGCCCTCGGGCAAATCTCATCCTTCCCGGATCAGAAAGTCCTGTTTCGCTCCGACAATCAGGCGCCTCTGTCCGTAGTGAGTAACCGCTTCAAGGTGGTTCAGCCCCGGCAGATCCTGGAGTTTTATCGAGATCTCACCGAGCGCTCTGGTTTTGAGCTGGAAACTGCTGGCGTTCTTAAAGGTGGCCGCAAGTTGTGGGCGCTGGCCCGCACCGGGCAAACAGGTTCTTTGGCTGGCAATGACCAGACCAACGGCTATGTGCTGCTGGCCACCGCCTGTGACGGTACCTTGGCGACCACTGCCCAGTTCACCAGCATCCGAGTGGTGTGTAACAACACCCTGGCGGTGGCTCTGAACGGAGCCGCCCAAGCGGTGAAGGTACGCCACAACACCACCTTCGATGCCCAGGCCGTCAAGAAACAGCTGGGGATCTCCGTCTCCGCCTGGGATGACTTCATGTACCGGCTGAAGGCCCTCAGCGAGCGGCGCATCACCCGCAAGACCGCCGAGAAGGTCATGCGCTCGGTCTTCACCGATGTGAACTACGCCTCTGGTGACATGCTGGTGAAGCCCAACGAGCAGGCCATGAAGAAGGCCATGGCGCTGTATGACGGCGCCGGTCGCGGTGCGGAGTTGCCGTCTGCCAAGAGCACGGCCTATGGCTTGCTGAATGCAGTAACCGAGTTCGTAGACCACGAACGCCGCGCCCGCAGCACCGACAACCGGCTGGATTCCGCCTGGTTCGGCAAGGGTGCCCAGATCAAGCAGCGGGCCCTGAGCCAGACTCTGGAACTGGTGGCCTGACTGATTCCCTACTCACTCTTTTCCCTCGACTAAAGCCCGACCCGCTCTGTGCCGGTCGGGCTTTTTATTGTTTGGAGCCTGACCATGACAGAACGTAATCACGATAGCCGTGTAGCCCCGGAAGCCAGATGCTCTGCGCCTCCACTCTCCCCGCATCTGGCCGCCCTCTGGGGAGCCTTTCTCCATGAAGGGGTAATGCTGAACAAAGAGCGCGGCAACCGACTTCTGGAGATCTGGGGTAATGGCTGTATCGAACTGATCAGCACCCTGTGTGACTTCATCCCTGATATCTGGAAGCAGGTGCAGCCCTACTGGTACGGCCCGCAAGGGTTTCCTGGAGTGTTCGAGTACGAGGTGGTGTCCATTCTGGGCGAACAGCTGGGCACCTATCTGCTCGAGAATGATGGCAATTTGCCGCCCAAGGACGAGATCCAGCAGATGATCAGCGAACTGGTAGTCACCTTCTTCAGCCTGGGCGGCAGTCATGAGATCCCCTCGGATCAAACGCCCCAGACCCATCGGCTGATCAATCTCCATGATCGCTTTACCGAGCGGCTGACCCAACTGGAAGGAGGTCACTCATGAGCACACCCCGCGCCATCAAACCCTCATCACGTCCAGCCCTGCGTCTGGTGTCCACCAAGGGCATGAACCGGGAGCAGTGGCTCAAGGTCCGCAAGCAAGGTATCGGCGCCAGTGATGCCGCAGCGGCGGTGGGACTTAACCCATATCAGTCACCGCTGGAACTGTGGATGATCAAGACCGGGCGGGATGGGCTGTTACCGGCCCCCAACCCTGACGACATTCATACCCCGCTGTACTGGGGCAATCTTCTTGAACCCAAGGTGGCCGAGGCCTATGCCAAGGCGACGGGCAACAAGGTGCGGCGGGTAAATGCCGTGCTTCAGCACCCGGATGCCGACAAGTCCTGGATGCTGGCCAATCTGGATTACTCGGTAGTGGGGAATCCAGAGGTGCAGATCCTGGAATGCAAAACCACCGGCCTTAATGGCGCCAGGCTCTGGGTCGATGGGGTGCCGGAATACATCCAGTGTCAGGTACAGCATCAACTGGCGGTCACCGGCAAGCAGGCGGCGGACGTGGCGGTGCTGATCTGCGGGCAGGAGTTGCAGATACACCGCATTGAGCGGGATGAGACGGTCACTAACCAGCTGATCGAGCTGGAACGGGCTTTCTGGCACTTGGTGGAAACCGATATGCCACCCGAGGCCGATGGCTCCGACTCCGCCGACCAGGCGCTGCGGGCGCTCTACCCTCGTGATGATGGCGAAACCCTGGATCTCATTGAAGACACCGCACTCAACGGTGATTTCAGTGAGATGCTGGATATCCGGGAGCGGCTGGCCCGGCTGGCCGAACGGGAAGCCCGGCTCAAGCAGCGCATACAGCAACGCATGGGTGACGCCGCACGGGCTTATTTCATGGATGGCCAGGTGAGCTGGAAGCGCAGCAAGGACAGTACAGTGCTCGACACTGACGCCCTGCTCAAGACTCAGCCCGCGCTACTGCAGCAATTCCCCAAGCATCGCGCTGGCAGTCGCCGGTTCCTCGTCAAACCCAACACCTGATCGTTCTCGCATCACCTCACTCAACACCCCACGCCTAACAGCATAAACGCCGGGCCCTGCCCGGCGGCTGTGCGGTTTCTTTATAACAGGAGATTCCCATGATCAAAGGACTCGCGATTACTCCCCCCGTGATTGGCCGCATTAGTATTGGCCGCATGGTGGAAAAGAACGGCAAGCGTCTGCCGGAGAAAGACGACCAATTCACCATCACTACCCAGATCCAGACCCGGGAGGGCTGGCTACCGCACCCGCTGGATGAGACGCTGCGCCAGGAAGTACAAGGCAAGAAGCTGCGCAGCATTCCCGTCACCCTGCCCTTCAATGATCCGGACCTGAATCTGCGGGCGGAGTACACCTTCTTCGAGCGCAAGAGTGGTCGCCCTCTGTGCAGTGGCGACGGGGAGACCTGTCGGCGCCGCACCGACCAGGGCCTGAAGCAACTGCCTTGCCCGTCACCCGACCTATGCGAATTCGGCGCCCACGATCTGTGCAAGCCCTACGGGCGGCTGTATGTACGGATCGGGGAAGAGGATGAACTGGGCTGCTTCGTGTTCCGGACCACCGGCTACAACAGCATCCGCACCCTGGCTGCCCGGCTGCGTTACTTCCATGCCATCAGTGGCGGCAACCTGGCCACCCTTCCCCTGGAATTGAAGCTACGCGGGAAGAGCACCACCCAGAGTCACCGGGCGCCGATCTATTACGTGGATCTGACACTGCGCGCTGAGCAATCCATGGAGGACGCCGTCAGCTACGCTAGAGAAACGGCCAAGGCCAGGGAAAACCAGGGCATCCACCAGGCAGAGCTGGACAAGGTGGCCCATGCCGGCCTGCTCAACGCTCAGTTCGAGTACTCGGAGGAGGAAGGGTTGCAGCTTGTGGAGGAGTTCGTGCCGGAGGGTGCTACACCATCGGGCAATGTCCAACCACAGTCGGCACAGGAACTCAGCCAGAAATTAGCCGGGAAGAAGGCAGGCTAATCAATCATGGCCAGCAGACCTTGGCGACGCTTAACGGACAGGCGCCGATAGCCCTTGAGCAGTTGGGCTTCGGCGTCATTACGTACCTGAGCGTCATACTTGGACTTCAGCTCTGAGGCACCCTCAACCTGATCACCGCAGATCAGATGATCCAGCGATACACCGAGGACCGCCTTCAACTTCGGCAGTAAACGAAATCCGGGCGAATCACGGCCATTTTCCCAGGCGGATATCGTGGATTTGGTCACATGAAGCTCGTCGCCCAACTGCTCTTGGGTCAGACCCAACGCCAACCGTGCTGCCTTCAGGCGCTCGGGAAAGCTCATCACGCCCACTCCATCAATCTGATAGAGCAACGCTACGGCAGTGCCATACCTCTGTCGTACCGGAATACTTGACCCTTAAGGTATAGCATTGCAATACTTTGCGAGTCTTGAATTACATAACACTCAAACTGAGACACACCTTCCAAACCAGCGGACACAGCGCTTGGGGGAGACCGCCCTTCCCAGGCACAGCACTCGACCTGTGCTTGGCTAAAAACCATGGAAGGACAGCCACTACAAGGAATGAACAATGGAAAACAGTACCACCGGGAACGAGATCTGGTTCTACGAACTCAACGGGGAAAGGAAGGGGGGCGTTTCTGAAACCGATCTTATCACCCTGATCAGCAACGGCACACTGCGCCACGGATCATCCGTCTGGAAGAAGGGGTTCGCGGACTGGACCAACATCGAAGATACCCAGCTTCGGGAACACTTTGATGATACGACCCCACCGCCGCTAACCGGCGCCAAAGTCAACAACACCGTTGTATGGATTCTGGCGTTTGCCCCACTGATCGGCCTCACCCTGGAATACTTTGTGGCCTACATGGTTCACAGCAGCGAGTACCGTGCCGAGCAAGCCGTTGCCAGCGGCCATTTCATTTACATCACTCTCATACTCAATATTGCCCTGTCTTTCCTGGATGAAAAGAGACTCAAGAAAGCCGGCACTGACACCAGCACATTTGGTGGATGGGTGTGGCTGGTGCCCGTCTATCTCTACCAACGATCCCAAGCCCTGAAGCAGAACCTGGCGTACTTCATCGTCTGGATCGTCTGTTTCCTATTAATTGTGGTTGGTGCTTAAGCCAATCACATCATGGAACGATTTTAAAAGAGAACCATCATGAAAAACCTCAAAGTAGCCCTAGCATGCATTTCCCTGGCAGCCCTATCCGGGTGCTCTTCTGAAATAGACGTCATTCGGGAAGGGCGCCTTGAATTACTCCCTGAATATAAAGTTGGCCAGGCCCTGGATAACCGTAAGCTTTGTGAGAGCACAGACTGGTCTGTCATTGAGGACGAACGGGGCCGAGATGTCGTTCGTTACACCTGTAATTTCAAGGACATAGAAAAGAATTACAGGGATACAGCAAATGAAATGATCGATGCTGCAAAAAACGACAGCAGGCTGATCACATTGCAGGAAAGGTTAAACGAACTCGAATCAGAAATAGCGAGAGAAAAACAACTATTAAAGAAAGCCCAAAATCATATCGATAGCGGTAATTCTTGGACTGAAAGGAAAACAGAAAACGGCTCCAGCTACACGGTTTGGCCTCGTGTCAAACAGCAATCAATAGCCGATATTGAGAATCACGAAAGAGAGGTCCGGAGCATAAAAAACCAAATCTCGATGATTGAAAAAGAAAACCAGGACTCCCTCTCTCTGGCTCAGGAGACTCTTGAGAAATACAAAGGAGCCAGGGCCTTTGAAACCATTGACTGGGTGGTAATGGAGGACGAAAGCTTCATGGTGCTTTCCGGAAGCATGCATCATACCAACATATTCAAAGATACCATCGAAGAAACGCCACACGAGAACATACAGTCCGCCCTCTACCTAATTTACAACGAAAACTTCGACACACTATTTGCTTATGAAGATGCCCTACAGCAAATAGCGGAGCTTTGATCATACTTCAATAAGACCCAGTCGCTGACTAGAACGGGCAGCGAATCTGCCCGTTTTATCATCTCCTCAAACTAGGACAACTCAATGAGCAAAGATATTGACATCGAAAAATACACCTCCGAAG
>NZ_LWEJ01000252.1:0-8596 GCF_001635525.1 Alcanivorax sp. HI0007 | reverse complement strand
AGGGCCGACCATCAAGAGGGCATGGAAGCACCACCCTATGGAAGGTGTCGCCGGTCAGGGAATTGAACCAGCGCACCTTGCGGCGACCTGAGCGGCGCTCTTCGTGATACCAGCCATGCAGCACCAGGCTGAACGCCCGCGACCATGGATGGTCATGCAGGCCACGGTCTGGATCGCTTCCCACAAACCGATGCAGGTAAAACCGCCAACCCAGAATGGTGAACAGGTAATAGCGCTCCAGATAGGGCACCGAGCCATCGCTGATGATTCGTGCCGGCAGCCGTCCGGCCAGCCAATACAAAAGCTTGTTCATGACTTCTCCTTTTCGAGTTCCCGCTTCATTTTCGTGAATGCCAGCTTGATCTCGATGAGATCCTGGATTGTGTATTTCTTCGCGTCGTGCGGGGGATCACAACAGAAAGCCCCGCTTCTTCATAAACTCCACAGGGTCTTGATCTTTTTTGCTTATGTTGCAGAACGGGCACAAAACCTGAATATTCTCCCGGCCATTAGCTCCCCCGGATGCAAGCGGCACAATGTGATCAACATGATATTTGCCGTTTAGCTTATTCCTGCAAGCTGCGCACCGACCCTTTTGCAAGGAAAGAAGCGTGCGAATATCTTGGGCAGAGTAATGAGAATCTGAGCCAGCTTTTGCTGATCGGCGCTTGGCTTCGTTGGCGCGCCTTTTTAAAGGATTCTTCTGGGCCCACTCCTTAGCCTGATTTATCTGAATCACCCTATTATCTCTGTAGTGTTCAACCCTATAGGCAGATATGCGCTCCTTGTTCTGCTGCCTATACTTTCTCTTATACTCCAGCTTTCTCGCCCTGATAGACTGGTAATATTCTTGATAGCAGTCTCGGCAAGATGAATACAGGCCGTCCTTCTTCGTCGAGTCTTTGTTGAACTCCTCATGACGCTTTTCGAGACCGCATTTAGTGCAAATTTTCATGCACCCTCCTTTTTGAGTCGCCTTAGCTCGGCTCTGTAGTGAGCTTTGATTTTCTTCAAATCTTCTATCGTGTATTTCTTTGGAGCATGCTTTCCTTCCAGCCAGCCCACGGCCTCCTGCCCGATGCGCTCAATCAGGTTGATGCGGTAATCCACCACCCTGCCGGACATGTCCCGGTTACAGCGTTTACACTGCCGGTGCGCGTTCAGGGGCTCGAATCGCAGTTCCGGGCTGGCGCCTACTGACCGGTAGTGGCCACAGTCCCATGTACCACCTACGGCCTGCGCCCGGACCTCACCGTCATTGCGCCCGCAACTGATGCAGGGCCGGCCCTGGTCCCGCTCCCGGATGTAGGCGTTGAATGCCTTCTGTGCGTCCCGCATGTGGTCAGAGCGCGTCTTGAGGCGCCGCTTTGCCTCCCGGTTTTCCTTGCGGCGCTCTGCCGCCCGTTTATTGGCCTTCAAGGATGGGCCGGCCGCTTTGGCGCACGGGATGGAGCACACCAGTTGCGACGCCACCACCGGCTTGAACCACTCCCGGCACGCTTTGCACTTGCGGCGGCTCGCTTTTAGCGTCACAGCACCCCCAGCGCAGCCAACTGCAGAACGATTGCCAGACCTCCAAGTGTGGCGCATACCCAGTCACGCACCTCAAGGGCCAGAAGGGTGCCGAACACCGTTGCCACAAGGACAAGAATTGCCATGGTCATTGGTTTGACTCCCGATATTCGTCATAGACGGCCTGGGCCTTCTCGCTCCACTGGACGCCCAAGTCCGAACCCTCTGCGTACAGGTATTCCATAAACTGCGATGCCTCACCCTTACGGAAATCCTTCGTACTGGGCCGCACATAGACCGCGCACTGGTTTTTCCAGTCCCATGTGGTTTCGCCAGGGTTAGCCAGTGGCGTTCCTTGCGCCTCCATTTCCAGAGCAAACTGATTGACCAGAACGGCCTTGACCGCATCCTCAGAACTGGCCCGGAAGCACTGCAGTTGAATGTCGCGGATCAAGGCGTGGTATTTCTTTTCCTGCTCCCTGGTCTTGCTGACCTCTCGAACAGCCAGCTCTAGCAAGTCACGCCCCTTCCGAAACTGCTCAGCCAGCAAGCCTTCGAGATGATCCAGGGCGCGTTTGAAGTTGTCCTCGCGCAGCCGGTAAACCTTCTCTCTGCTCATGCGCACCCCCGGTACTTTGGCGTACAGATAACCAGCGCCTGACGCTTCCCAGCCTCAGACTGGGGCACGACGCGCCACCGGTATTCCTCTCCGCTACCGGCGCGAACAATGACGTGGGCCTTTTCGGTGGTGTTTGTCAGCCACTCCAGCTCTTCCACAGCCGCCTCCTGGTCGGTGAATACGGTCATAACGCCCCCGACAAATACCGCGCCACGGCGCTCTGCTCATGCTGCGCCACCAGATCCGCCACGTTATTCGGCGCCTGACCCGGCAGGCACCAGCGGGAAAAGCGGCCCTCGCCTATCAGCTCCACCAAGCCCTTGTCGCGCATGTTCACCAGGACGTACTGAGCCTTTTTCGGCGGTATTCCTGTGCATCGGGAGATTTCGCCCCGGCTCATTGGCCCGTCTTGCAGCAGGGTGAGGATTCGGTCTGTGTGGGTCATGCCGCCCTCCCCGCTTTCCGCGTCATAGCCGCCCGCTGGTTGCCGCTCAGGCGGTACTCAATGTTCAAGGTGGCCGTTACCGGGCAGATGCTCCGGCGGGCACGGGTGATGTGCTTCAGGTCTTCCAGCTCGCGCAATCGGCGGCACAGGGTCTGCACCATCAGGCCAGTGTCGCGGGCAATGACGTTGCGAGTGGCGCCAAACTGGCACCGGTACAGGTACTGCCGGATTCTTTCGCGTTGGGTTGCTGCGTTGTGTTTCATTGCGCCAACTCCACTCTGCATGTAATTGAAACGCCGCTTCCGAGTTCGAAGCGGCCATCTTCTTTGCAGCTCACGAAGACATCCGCCTTTGTGAAATTTTCGCCAATGTCCATAAGGGCCACCGGCACGAAGAAGCTGGCCAGCGCAATAGATAAGAAAAAGGCAAAGTCCCTCATACCGCCTCCCGCGCCACGTTGAGCACTCGCTGATTGGCGCCTGACCAGTACGTCCGAACATTGCCGGTCGGGCCGTGCCGGTTCTTCTCGATAAGCACTTCCAGAATTCCTTTGTCCTGGCTGTCCGGGTTGTAAACTTCATCCCGGTACAGGCACATGATCTGGTCGGCTTCCTTCTCGATTTCGGAGCTGTCGGACATGTCGCCCATGCCGGGGCGCTTGTTGCTGCGCTTGTCCACGTCGCGGCTCACCTGAGCCAGCGCCACCACCGGAATATCCAGTTCTCTGGCCAGCTCTTTCATCTGGCGCACCACCTCGCCCACCTGCTCGTGGCGCTTGGCTCTCGGGTCCGTGGACTTGATGCGCTGGATATAATCGACGTACAGGGCGCGGATGCCATGCATGTGCTTCCACTTCCGGGCCTGCCGCACCACTTCCATGATGGAAATGCCGGACCGGTCGTTGATCTGGATTCCCACATCGGTGTACCGGGAAATGGTCTTGGGCAGCACGTCCCACTCAATCGCCGTCAGTTGTCCGGCGCGCAGCTTGCCAAGGCCGACACCGGAACCGATGGCCAGGGTTCGCATACCCACCTGCTCGTGGGGCTGCTCGCTGCTGATAATCCCGACCGGATGCCCAGCGTTCAGTGCCAGATTCAGCAGGAATGCGGTTTTGCCCATGGCAGGCCGGCCACCCACGACGATCAGGTCAGACGGGTGCAGGCCGCCCAGGTTGTGGTCCAGATCCGCCAGCCCGGTGGGGATGGTGTTCACTTCGCCTTTGCGGGCTTGCTCCATCAGGTCCACGGCGGCGCGCAGCGATTCCTTCATCGTGTATTCGTAGTTTTTCGCCGTGGCGGTCACCTCCATCAGGGCGCCCATCAGCGTGTCGATGGCCTCCATGCCCTTGCTGGGGATTTCCTGCAAGGCTTGCTGGCAGGCCTCCGTGGCGGCGAGCTTCTGGCGCACCTTGCGCAGCTCCTTGGCGTAGGCGCCCACCCCGGCAGCGCTGGGAGTGTTCCGCAGGCGCTCTGACAGGTACTTCGTCCAGTCGCGCCCCCCGGTGTTTTCCTTGAGCCAGGAACAAACCGTCATCAGCTCAACCGGTCCGGCCATGTCCACGTTCTGGATGGCTTGCCAGACGGTCTTGGCGTTCGGGGTAACGAAATCCCCCACGGTCAGGTCCAGGCTGGACAGAACGGAGTTGTTCAGCAGCACAGCGCCGATGATGGCGTCTTCCGCTTGCATCGCTTGATCAATCAAGGGTCAGCTCCCGTGGCCGTGCCGGGCCGCCAGTTGGTTGCTGTCCCCGTGGTGCGAAGTCAGGAGACTTTCCGAGCCATGTGCGGAACGCTGCCTGCCAGTCTGCCTGCCGTCGGTCGTTGGCCAGGGCGTGATTGATAAACTTCGGCAATTCGTTATTCAGCGAAACACCGAGCTTCAAAGCCAAAGCCTTGCAGGACTCGTTGGGAGTAAAGTTTTCAGAGATTGGGGTTGCAGGTTTCTTTCGTCCCCCCTTGGGGGATTCAGGGGGACTACCCTCCTTTCCCTTCCCTTCCCTTCCATTCCCTTCCGGGGGTGAACCCTCGCCGTCTGTTCGCTCATTGTTCGCCGAACACTTGCCGTTCTCTCCTTGTTCGTTCTCTGAATCCTGCTTACGGCGACGCTTCGGATTTTCGGGAACTTTTCCGTTTGGTAACGGGAACTTATAGCTGGGTTGGTCAATTTTCTGGTGCTTGGTGAAACCGGTTATCATCAGGAACTGTTCGCTATCAACGTCATAGCGACGGATCAAACCGGCATCCTCCAGCTCTTGCAGAAACCCGCCAATTTCCGAAGCGTCGAACGCGTCCCCAGGGAAAACCTGCATCTTGATCCGCATGGGCTTAGCTGGGTGAACGCCGTTGTCGTCCGCGAAATTCATCAGGCCGATGAACATCAGGCGAGCGTTCGGCGAACATTCAACGATCTGCTCACTGGTCCAAAATTCTGGCTTGATAGTGCGAATACGGGCCATTACTGCAAACCCTCTTTGATGTGCTTTAACCAGCAGTTTCTGGTCCGGGTGCAAGGCTTTTCCGCCATGCGCTTTGCGGCCTGTCTGGCCAGCCGCTTGTGTCTCTGGCTTTTCGTTTCGTGCTTTGGCATGATTACCTCGTGCTTCACATGAAAGCCCCGGTTGTCGCCTACCAAGCGCCGGGGCTTTTCTTTATCGGTTAACTGCTTCCAATTTGCTTGGGGCACGTGCCCCACCTTCCAGCTTCTCGATCTGCCCCCGGATCACTCCGCGCACTGCCTGGATGCTGTCACCCTCGTTCGCATAAGCGCGATCAATGACCTTCAGTTGCTCGATTGAAAGCTTGTCCAAGCCGTGGAACACCACGTCATTACGGATTCGGTCGGTGATGTTGTCGGCCCGTGCATTGGCCTCCCACGCGCAGAACTCAGCCTCAGCCATCTGGCGGGCTGTTCGGCTTGGAAAGATGGTTGCCACGGCGGCGGACTGATACGGCTCAGGAAGGGCCGGAATGAACGCCTCAAGCGCAAAATCGAAGTGCAGCGGGGATTCCCGGCAGAACATTTTGCGGATGCGCTCACAGGCCTGCTTTTCGTTGTGCGTGGGAATGTTCGGGCTCAGGTGGTACTCGGCCCAGGCCTTGGCAATTTCGATGGCCAGACGGCTCTGGCAAAAATCCCGGTCACGACCAATGGCATCCCAGATGGCGCCCAGCTTCTCAGTGGCCGTGCCGTGCTTCTGGATGCTCTGGGGTATCTCCCCCATTACTTTGCTGATTGCGTCCATCTAATCTGGCTCCATGGATGACTTACTTGCTGAAATTCAGCCTGTTTTGTGCGCTGTGCTACTCTTTGCGATACCGGGGCTGCTAACCCCGGCTGTCGCCAATAGCACGGCGGCTAAAGGGCACCCCCGGAAAGGGAGAGAAGACGGAAGGAAACTTCGCGACGCCGGCGTTACGGGCGTCCAACCGTCTGAACTCTCCCCTTCGGGGCTGTCCGAGGGCGATTGCGGCGGTGCCGCTCTACGCCCCAGCTGGACCCGCCATCCTAGGCAGGCGACCAGCGAGCGCCCCGCAAGGCGCTATACAAATCAGGTCTTCCATGACCTGGCCGGCCAGGTCGCGACCATGGGGAATAGCCATGAAATCGCGTCTGACCATCGAGGTACGGATCGATGTGGCAAAGGTGATTACTGCGATCTCGGGATTGCTGCTCACCTTGCACTTCATCTGTTCGCACCTCTAAAGACCTGCCCGGTAGCCGCAAACTGCCGGGCAGGCACTCAATTCATTGCCCGGCTTCAGGCGGCGGATTCCTTCTTTTGCGGAGGAAATACATCCTCAAGAGAGCAATCAGCACCAAGCTCATTCAGGGCATCAACGATCTGCCGAGCCACTTGTAGGCCGGGCTCTCGGTTTCCTGTTTCGTAGTTGCTGAGACGGGACTGGCGCCAATCAAGGTGCGCGCACAGGTCAACCTGCTTTATGCGCGCCTCTTCTCTGATTTGCTGGATGTTGTTCATTGCTTCCTCCGGGGTAGTGCGCCCATTTTAAACACGTTATGTGTTAGCTATCAACACGGAAAGTGAAGGATGCACATTACAAACTGTGATATTTATCCGGACATGAGTAATCTGGGTAAGAGAATCAAGCAATTCCGGGAGCGAAAGCAGTGGTCGCAGGCCGATCTTGCGCGCGCTTGTGGATGGGAATCACAGTCCCGAATAGGCAATTATGAAGCGGGCTCTCGAGAGCCGCCGCTGGATGTTTTGCGCCTTATAGCTCGCAAGCTGGGCGTCTCGCTGATGGAGTTGCTGGATGAGGAGCAGATGCCCGCCAAAGTATACGAGTTTCCATATCCCTATTCGGCAGATGCCGACACGGCGGACAAGGCCGTCATAAAGCGCTTTGATGTTGCGGGCAGCATGGGCCTTGGAAAGCTGGTTAACCAGTTCCCTGATGTAATAGACACCATGCGGGTTAGCAAGGAGTGGCTTAGCCGTAATGTGATCTACTCCAGCCTGGACAACCTAGCGCTGATAACCGGCCTGGGTGACAGCATGGAGGGCACTTTCAGCGATGGCGATGTATTGCTGGTGGATCGCGGCGTAACAGAAGTGAAGCTGGATGCAGTCTATGTATTGTCCCTGCACGATGAGCTTTACATTAAGCGCCTCCAGCGCCGTCCAGACGGTGCGCTCCTGATGATTTCTGACAACGATAAGTATCCGCCCTATGTCATCGATAACGGTGACAGGCACGCCTTTAAGGTTGAGGGGCGAGTGTTGCTGACCTGGAACGCGCGCAAGCTGTAGCCTGAAAAACCACCAATAGAGCCCGCCATGAGCGGGTTTTTTTATGCCTCCATTTCGGTCATTTTGAGCCGACTTTGTCTTTTTGCTCAAACTAAACACATTTCGTGTTGACCGTATAAACACGTTATGTGATTATGATCCCACGCTAAACGAACAGCCCGGAGCCAGACATGAACTCAGCCCTCAGAAACCAGCAAGCCATGGCCAGCGCGCAAGCGGCGTATGACAACGCGCAGCCGGTGGACGATCTGGATTTCCTGGACGACGACAAAACCGACTTCGACCGGGAAGAGGAAGAGGCGCTGGCCGAAACCGGAGCTGGCCGGGTTATCGAACCGGAACAGCTGTGGGCAGCCCTTCGCCGCAAGCCTGAATTCCGGGCCGTTCTGGACACCGTAATCACCGAAATGATGGACGACGAGCGTTACCAGCAGGCCCGCGACGAGCGCATGAAGCTGGACGCACAACAACGGATGGAGCCGTAAGCCATGAGAGACCTTACTACTATCGAGAAAATGACGAAAACCGCTGTGCTCGAAGCCATGGCGATATGCCAACCGAGCGCTGCCCGCGACGCGGGCCAGCCAATCGAGATGCAGTGGCGCGGCAGATGGCTGCTGGCTATCGACCTGTGTGGCGCTGGGCACCCGGTCACGCTGGCCTGCTACCGGGGCCAAACGCTGATCTCGGCGGCAATCAACCATCGCTACGGGTTGCCAACTCCGATGCCCATAAAATCCATGCTCTACCCGTCGGAGGCCGCATGAGATACGGAAACATTGTTCTCGGTTCCGCCGTTGCGATGGCTCTCGTTGCCATCCTGTGCATGGCCGGGGAAATGGACTACCAGGACGCCAAGCTGGAAGAGCAGCACACCTGCTGGATGGTGCAGGAAGGTAAATGGCCAGCCGTACAGGCTGAAGGATTTGATTGCCCGGCTATGCCGAGGCACATCGCACAACACTAAAGATCAGGGAGAAAACCGTGACCGTAATCATCAAGACGACCGAAGAGCTGCTGGCCAAGCGGGACGCAGATGGCGTAATTCGCATTGAAGACGATCTGCGCATTGAGTGCGATGTGCCATTTAGTGTTGGCAGGCAGATCGCCGGCCTGTACGTGGGCGGCAATCTGGACGTGGGCGGCTATCTGGACGTGGGCGGCTATCTGGACGTGGGCGGCTATCTGGACGTGGGCGGCTATCTGGACGTGGGCGGCTATCTGGACGTGGGCGGCTATCTGGGCG